>DATHVN010000074.1 GCA_035461305.1 Euzebyales bacterium
CCGCGGTGAACGGCCGGTGCCGTCGTGACCACCGGCTGCGCCGTCCGGACGTCGACCGATCCACGACCGGTGAGGCCGGTGGCAAGACGACCTCGGCGCCGAGGCCGACTGCCCTCAGTGCCGCGGTGTCCGCGTCGTCGACGGCCTGACGGGCCGCAGGCAGGTCACGTCCCAGGGCGTCCATGACAGCACTCGTCACCGCGTTCGGCGAGGCGATGGCGCCCAGCAGCACGTGCTCGGTGCCGACGCAACGGTCGTGGCGGCGCTCGGCCTCGGCGACCGCGGGGGTGACGATCGCCCGCGCATCATGGGTGAAGCGTTCGACCATCTATCTACCTCCGTGCTTCTTGTGCGCCTGCCGCGAGATGCCCAAGCGCGTCACCGATCTGCTGCCAGGGCCATCCAGCGGCCCGCGCGCGGTGCACCTGCCGCCGCTCGAGGTCGTCGGCCAGCCGGCGCAGGGCCGCGACGGTCCGCAGCCCGATGGCCGGATCGACGTCCGCGGCCGTACGTGCGGTCTCGGCCAGTTCCATCCTGCTCACCTCGCCTCCCACGGCCCGCCGTCAATGTAGGTTGACGCGTCAGATGGTCAACCCGGGTTGACATCAGCGAGCGATCTGCGTACGGGCCGTCGTGTGCGAGGATTGACCATCATGGTGAGCGGGGTGCTGGACATCGCACTGCTGGCCGTCGTGGCGGTCATCGCCGCCCTGGCGCTGGCGGTCGCCGTCGCCGCCGTGCGCGTGCAACGGCGGATCCGCCGCACCCTGCGCGTGTCGACCGGCGCGTCCGGCAACGAGCTGCTCGTCGCGCTGCGCAACCACGACGACGACCTCGACGAGCTTGACGCGGCGGTCGTCGACCTCCGGGCACGTGTCACGAGCGTGGAGCGGGAACTCGAGCTGTGTACCAACAGAGTAGCCATGGTCCACTACGACGCCTTCCCGGACATGGGCGGCAAGCTATCGTTCTCGGTTGCGATGCTCGATGAGCAGGGAGATGGCATCGTGCTGTCAGTGATCAACGGGCGCAGCGAGACGAGGGCCTGGGGCAAGCGCGTGGTCGGCGGTGACAGCCGCCAGCGACTGTCGGCCGAGGAGGCCGACGTACTGCGGCGTGCTCGCATGCTCGACCGCAGCCGCTCCGATGAAGCGGCGGCGGGTGAGGCCCGATGACGTCGAGCAGCGGAGCCGCAGGGCGCGTGTTGACCTCACGCAGCGGAGCGGCAGGTCGCGTGCTGACCACACGCAGCGGAGCGGTAGGTCGCCCGGCATGACCGTACGCAGGATCGCCTACCTCGGCCCCGACGGCAGCTTCGCCTCGGAGGCGGCCCGTCGCGCCAGCCACAAGCCCGCGTCGCTGCAGCCCATGCCGACGGTCGTCGACGTGGTCGAGGCCGTGCGCACCGGCGCCTGTGACTGGGGCGTGGTGCCGATGGAGAACTCGGTCGAGGGCTCGGTCAACATCACCCTGGACGAGCTGGCCTTCGGTGACGCGGGCGTGTACATCAGGTCCGAGATCACCATGCCGGTGACCATGAACCTGCTCGGCAGCGCCGACGCCGAGCTCGACGACATCACCGTGGTGCGCAGCCACTCCCACGCGCTCGCACAGTCGCGCGGGTGGCTCGCGGCCAACCTGCCGTACGCCCGGCAGGAGGCCACGACCTCGACCGCGGAGGCCGCGCGCCAGATCGGGTCGGACCGCACGGCCGCCGCCATCGGCACGACGTCCGCGGCCGGCCGCTTCGGCCTGACGATCGTCGCGGCCGACATCGGCGACCACATCGACACCGCGACCCGCTTCGTGGTCCTCGCGACGCGGTACGCCGCGGCGACCGGCTCGGACAAGACGTCGATGGTCGTGTTCTTCGGCCACGACCGGCCCGGCCAGCTGCTGCAGGTGCTCAACGAGTTCGCGATGCGCGGCATCAACCTGACCAAGATTGAATCCCGGCCAACCAAGAAGCAGCTCGGCGAGTACTGCATCTTCATCGACTGCATCGGCCACGTCTCGGAGCCGCGCGTCGGCGAGGCGCTGCGCGGCGTGCACCGCCACGTCGCCGAGCTGCGCGTCCTCGGCTCGTACCCGCGCGCGGTGGGCCACAGCGACCCGCCCAGCTCCACCGACAGCACGGTGGCCTACGCCGAGTCCGACGACTGGTATGCCGGGATCCTCCACCACGCCGACGGCGGATGATCCTGGCCACGATCCAGGCCCGCCCGAACGCGAGCGAGGCAGCCGACGCCGTCGGCGAGGTCGCCGAGGACGCGCGCACGTTCGGCGCAGCGGTCGTCGACCGCCTGCCGGTCATCGCCACGTCGATCGCGGTCGGGCTGGTCGCGCTCGCACTGGTGCTCGTGCTGGCCCGCGTGGTCGAGCGGACGCTGGGACGCACCCGGGCCGATCACGTCGCGGTGGTCCTGCTGTCGCGCATCGTGCGGCTACTGGGCGTCATTGGGGCACTGCTGCTGGCTCTGTCGGTCGCCGGCGTCGAGGTCGGATCGGTGCTGGCCGGACTGGCGGTCATCGGTGTGGCCGTCGGCCTCGCCGTGCAGGGGATCCTCGAGAACTTCATCGCCGGCGTGATCCTGCTGGTCCGCAAGCCATTCTCAGCCGGTGACCAGGTCCGGTCCGGCGAGTTCGAGGGCACGATCGAGTCGATCGACCTCAGGGTGACGCACCTGATCGCCTACGACGGTGAGATGATCCTCATCCCGAACCGTGACGTCTACAACAACCCCCTTGTCAACCTGACCCGTCGGGGCAAGCGCAGGACGGTCGTGGTGGTCGGTGTCGACTATCGTGACGACCACGACGACGCCCGCGACGTGATCTTCGCGTCGGTGTGCGCCGTCGACGGGGTCCTCGACCACCCGGAGCCCGAGGTGCTGCTGACCGAGCTGGGCGAGTCAAGCGTCAACTTCGAGGTCCGGTACTGGACGCGTCCGGACATCCGCAGCGTGCGCCGGACGCAGGACCGCGTGCTCGCTGCGGCCAAGCGCGGCATCCAGGATGCGGGCATGACCATCCCGTGGCCCATCCGGACCCTGGTGCCCGACGGCACGTTCCACACCGCACGGCGGGGGCCTCCCAATGCGTAGGGCGCATGGCGCGCTGCTGGTCGTCGTCGCCCTCGCGTGCGCCGCGGCCGTCGTGGGCGTCGTCCGGCTATGGCCGCCGCCGGAGCCCGCCCGCGTCGACACCTCGACGGTGCCGGCCGGCGTCATGCTGCACAAGGCCACGCTGACGGCGGTCGCGGAGGTGGAGGACGCCGACGACCCAGGGCTGGCACCGGGCGCAGAGGTGCTGGCACTGACGGCGCGTCTGGCCGACGGGCGCGACGTGTCGTTCGAGATGGTCGACGAGACCGGCGACCTGTACGCCGTCGGCCAGCGTGTGCGCGTGGCGGAGGCCGAGGGACCCGACGGTGGGGTCACCTGGTACGTCAACGACATCGAACGCGACCGGTCATTGCTGCTGCTGACGGCGGTGTTCCTGGTCGCCGTGCTGGTGTTCGGGCGCTGGCAGGGCCTGCGCGCGCTGGTCGGCCTGGCGCTCACCCTCGGCGTGGTCGTGACGTTCGTGGTCCCCGCCCTGCTCGCGGGGCGCAATCCGGTCGCCGTGGCGTTGTCGGCTGCCGTGGTGATCATGGCGGTCACCCTGTACCTGACGCACGGGGTGCGCGCGAAGACGACCGCCGCCGTCATGGGCACGTTGACTGCGTTGGCGCTGACCGTCGGCCTGTCGTGGGCCTTCATCGAGCTGGCGTCGCTGACCGGGCTGTCGGACGAGGAGGCTCGGCTGGCCAGCGTGTCGGTCGGGGGCCTGTCGCTGCGTGGGCTGCTGCTCGCCGGGATCATCATCGGTGCGCTCGGCGTGCTCGACGACGTGACGATGGCGCAGTCGTCGACCGTGTTCGAGCTGCGCCGCGCCGACCCGAAGGCTGGCTTCGGCCGGCTGTTCGGTGGCGCGATGGCGGTGGGCCGTGACCACGTCGCCGCGACCATCAACACGCTGTTCCTGGCCTACGCCGGCGCGTCGCTGCCGCTGCTGATCCTGTTCAGCTCCTCGCCCGACCCGCTGCCGGTGATCGCGTCGAGCGAGGTGGTCGCAGTCGAGATCGTGCGGACGCTCGTCGGCTCGATCGGGCTGATGGCCAGCGTGCCGGTGACCACGGCGCTCGCGGCGTGGCTCGCGCGTGACCGCGACGACCGGGTCCTGCTCGACCCGGCCGACGAGGACCCGCCGCGGCGTCACCGCACGCGTGACGAGCTCGACGCGCCGTCGCCGTTCAGCGGCGACGAGGGCGAGCTGGAGTGGGAACGGCGGCTGCGCAGCTCGTACGGCCTGCGGGACGACCAACGCGCGACGACGGGGGACGAGAGGCGCAGATGATCGACATCCGACGCGTCCGCGACGACTTCGAAGCGGTGGCGCAGGCGCTGCAGCGGCGCGGTGTGACCGAACGTGAGCTGGTGGCGGTCCGCGAGCTCGACGAACGACGTCGTGCGCTGATCACCGAGGGCGACAAGCTCCGAGCCCAGCAGCGAGAGGGCTCGCGCCGGATCGGCGCGGCCCCGCCCGAGGAGCGTGCCGAGCTCATCGCCGCGGTCAAGGAGGTCTCGGCTCGCCTCGACGAGCTCGAGCCGCTGCAGGCCGAGGCCGACCGCGCGCTGGAGCAGGCGCTGGTCGTCATCCCGAACATGCCGCACCCCGAGGCGCCCGCCGGCGAGGACGACAGCGACGCGGTCGAGCTGTTCACGTTCGGCGAGCAGCCGTCGTTCGACTTCGACACCCGCGACCACGTCGAGCTCGGTGAGGCACTTGGCATCATCGACATCCCCCGCGCCGTGAAGGTCTCGGGCAGCCGCTTCGCCTACCTGATGGGCACGGCGGTGCTGCTCGAGTTCGCCCTGGTCCGCTGGGGGCTGGACCGTCTCGCCGAGCACGGCTTCCTGCCGGTGGTGCCACCCGTGCTGACCCGGGAGGAGGCGCTGTACGGCACGGCGTTCCTGCCGAACGGCAGCGACCAGCTGTACCACATGGAGCGCGACGATCTGTACCTGGTCGGCACGTCTGAGGTGCCCCTGGCCGGGCTGCACATGGACGAGATCCTCGAGGCCGAGGCGCTGCCGCTGCGCTACGCCGGGTTCTCGACCTGCTTCCGGCGCGAGGCGGGCACGTACGGCAAGGACACGCGCGGCATATTCCGGGTGCACCAGTTCGACAAGCTCGAGATGTTCAGCTTCGTGCTGCCCGAGGACTCGGAGGACGAGCACGCGCGGCTGCGAGACATCGAGGTCGAGTCGTTCCGCCTGCTGGAGCTGCACGGCAGGGTGGTCGACATCCCGGTCGGCGACCTCGGCGACTCGGCGGCGCGCAAGTACGACTGCGAGGTCTGGCTGCCCGGCCAGCGGGCCTACCGCGAGCTGACGTCGACGTCGAACTGCACCGACTACCAGGCCCGCCGCCTGCGGTGCCGGTACCGCACCTCGGAGGGTGACACCGCCATCGTGCACACGCTCAACGGCACCATGGTCGCGGTGGGCCGCACCCTGATCGCACTGCTCGAGAACCACCAGCGAGCCGACGGCAGCGTCGCCGTGCCCGAAGTCCTCCAGCCCTACCTGGGCACCGAGGCCATCACGGGCCCCACCATTGGCGCGGCCGGCGGCTGAGCGGGAGCCACCGGATGCGGGTGCCGATCGTGCGAATGGGTAGGACGGGATCGTGGGCACGACAGGCGAGGGAGATGGCGCATGGTGCTGGTAGCCGGGATCGACGTCGGAGGCACCAACATCGAAATCGCGCTCGTCGACGACGACCACACCGTCGTGGACCGCGCGAAGGACAGCACGCCCACGGACGGGCCCGACGCCGTTGCGGCACGCATCGCCGAGCTGGTCGGCCAGTTCGACGACCGGCCGTCGGCAGCGGGCGTCGGCATCCCCGCGCCGGTCAACCACGGGGTGGTGACACGTCCACCGAACCTGCGGAACTGGCCCGTCGAGGTCGCGTTCGGCGCGCTGCTGCATGAGTCACTCAACATGCCGGTCGAGGTCGGCAACGACGCCAACGTCGGTGCCCTGGGCGAGTGGGTCGCCGGTGCGGGACGCGGCTCCCAGTTCATGCTCGGTGTGTGGATGGGCACGGGCGTCGGCGGGGGCCTCGTGCTCGACGGTCGCCCCTACACGGGAGCGTTCGGCGGCGCGGGGGAGTTCGGACACATGATCGTCCACCAGGGCGGGGCACAGTGCGGGTGCGGTCGTCGGGGCTGCATCGAGGCGTACGCGGGGCGCGCGTCGATGGAGCGCTTCGTCGAGGTCGCGATCGCCGCTGGCCGCGACAGCGCGATCTACGAGATCCGTGACGACAAGGGCAAGGACCGCCTGACGTCGGCGGTGTGGGCGAAGGCGCTCGACAAGGGTGACGACCTGGCGACCGAGCTGGTCAACGAGGCGATCGAGGCTGTCGCGGTCGGTGTGGGATCGGTCATCAACCTCCTCGACCTCGACCGCGTCGTCATCGGCGGGGGGCTGGCCGAGAAGCTGGGCCAGGGCCTCGCCGACGACATCGCGAACGCGACAGCTCGGTGGACGTTCGTGCCACGCGACGACCGCACCTTCGTGGTCGCCGAGCTCGGGGACGACCCAGGGGTCATCGGCGCGGCCGCGCTGGGCCGCGCCGCAATGCTCCTGGGCTGACGCTCCCGTAGCATCTGGGCCATGGAGCATGAGGGACTGCGCAGGGCCCGGGACAAGATGATCGCGGCGGGGGTGCACCCCGCCGCGATCGCCGTCTTCGCGCACTACCACCGCGTGCTGGCGTCCGGTGAGACCGGGATGATCGCCGAGGACGACATCGAGCCCGTCGAGGAGCTGCCCCGGCTCGCCGACGTCCCCGATGACGCCGCGACGGCCCATGCGGCGCTCGCCCGGACCGCCGTTGTCAAGCTCAACGGTGGCCTCGGAACCTCGATGGGCATGCGGCGGGCGAAGTCACTGGTCGAGGTGCGTCCCGGGCACCGCTTCCTCGACCTCATCGTCGCTCAGGTGCGGTCGCAGCGCGCCGCCCATTACATCCCCCTGCCGCTGCTGTTCATGGACAGCTTCCGCACGCGTGACGACACGCTCGCCGCGCTGGAGGCCTATCCGGATCTCGCCGTCGACGGGCTGCCGCTCGACTTCCTGCAGAGCTTCGAGCCCAAGCTGCGCGCCGACGACCTGACGCCGGTGGAGTGGCCTGCCGAGCCCGAGCTCGAGTGGTGCCCACCTGGGCACGGCGACCTGTATACGGCGCTGGTGACCTCCGGCGTGCTCGAACGCCTGCTGGACCGTGGCTACCGGTACCTGTTCGTCTCGAACGTCGACAACCTGGGCGCGCGCCCGGATCCGCGGCTGGCGGGCTGGTTCGCCTCCGTCGACCGCCCGTTCGCCGCAGAGTGCTGCCGCCGCACCGGCATGGACCGCAAGGGCGGGCACCTGGCCCTCCGGCCCGCCGACGGCCAGATGGTGCTGCGCGAGTCGGCGCAGACGCGTCCGGCGGACGCCGACGCGTTCGGCGACATCGACCGGCACCGCTTCTTCAACACCAACAGCCTGTGGCTGCACCTGGAGGCGGTCGCGGATCGGCTCGACCGCACCGACGGCGTCCTGGGCCTGCCGATGATCCGCAATGCCAAGACCGTGGACCCGACCGATCCGTCCTCGCCGGCCGTCGTGCAGATCGAGACGGCAATGGGGGCCGCGATCGGCGTCTTCGAGGGCGCGACCGCGATCGAGGTCGGCCGCTCGCGCTTCCTACCGGTCAAGACGACCGACGACCTGCTGGTGCTGCGGTCCGACGCCTACGAGCTGGCCGACAGCGGTGAGGTCCAGCTGGTGCCGTCCCGCACGGGCGCTCCGCTCGTCGACCTCGACCACCACTACAAGCTGATCCGCGACTTCGACCGCCGCTTCCCGCACGGTGCGCCGTCGCTGGTGGCGTGCGACCGGCTGACGGTGCGGGGCGACTGGACGTTCGGCCGCGACGTGCGGGTCGTCGGCGATGTCGTGGTCGACGCCGACGGGTCACCCGGCCACATCCCGGACGGCACCGTGCTCGGCGCCGACCGCTGAGGTCGCGGCGCTGGACAGGGCATGACGACCGACATCCGCCCGTACCTGCAGATCCGGACGTCGTCGCCGTCGGGCTTCAACCGCACGGGGGAGCGCCTGCTGGTGTCGTCCGACCTGCCCGGCACCGTGCAGCTGCACCGGCTCGACATCGGCGCCGCCCCGGATCTGCCGGTCGTGGCGCGCGACCTGACGCAGATCACCGGGCACACGGAGCCGGTCGGTGGTGGCTACCTGCCCGATGCCGACAGGCTGCTGCTGGTCACGGACGCCGGTGGCGACGAGCGCCATCAGCTGCTCACCGGTCCGGATGATCCGCCGACGCCGCTTGACTGGGACGACCTGACGCCCCTGGTCGTGGACCGCGACCACATCCACCGTCCCGGCGGGGTGACACGCGACGGCGGCTGGCTGGCCTACGCCACCAACCGCCGCGACGGCGTGGCCTTCGACACGGTCGTGCGTGACCTGCGCGCCGGCGCCGAGCGGGTGCTGTGGGACCGCGGGGGCGCGGCGTTCCCTGTCGGTTGGTCACCGGACGGCACGTGGCTGGCGGTTTCGGAGCTCACCGACCGTGCCGGCGACAACCGCCTCCACCTGCTCGCCCGCGACGGCGACCGCGGGGTGGAGCTGTTCGCGCACGACGACGGACCGCCGGCCACCGTCGGCGGTCCGTCCTGGCTGCCTGACGGGCGGACGTGCTTCGTGGCCACGTCGGTCGGCCGCGAGTTCGTCGGCGTCCACCGCCTCACCGTGGAGCCGGACGGCGCGGTGGCCGACCTCACGCTGGTCGCGGACCTGCCCTGGGACGCCGGGTGCGCCGTCGACTGGCAGGGCGACCACCTGCTGGTGACCCACAACGAGGACGGCATCAGCCGGGCCGAGCTGCGCGACCCGGTCACGCTGGAGGTGACCGCGCAGCTCGACCTGCCCGACGTGGGGGTCGCGCGGCCCTACAGCTTCTCGCGGGACGGCCGGCAGTTGGCGTACGGGTTCTCGTCGCCGCTCGTACCCGGCGACGTCTGGCGGTACGACACCGTCACGGGCGTGACGCAGCGGCTGACGGTCAGTCCATGCGAGGTTGATCCGGCCACGTTCGTGCCGGGCGCACTGGAGCGCTGCCGGTCGTTCGACGGGCTGGAGGTGCCCGCGTTCGTGTTCCGGCCGGCCGCCGGCCGCGACCGCGGGCGGCATCCAGTCGTGGTGATCGTGCACGGTGGCCCCGAGAGCCAGTGGCGCCCGTCGTTCGGCCCGCTGATCCAGTACCTGGTGGCCCGCGGCTACGCGGTTGTCGCTCCCAACGTGCGGGGATCCACCGGCTACGGCCGCCGCTACCAGCACCTCGATGACGTCGAGAAGCGCCTCGACAGCGTCACCGACCTCGCGGCCGTCCACGACTGGATCGCCGCGACCGACGACCTCGATCCCGGGCGCTGCGCGCTGTACGGCGGGTCCTATGGCGGCTACATGGTGCTGTCGGGCCTGGTGCACCAGCCGGACCGGTGGGCCGCAGCCGTCGACGTCGTCGGCATCGCCAACCTCGTGTCGTTCCTCGAGCACACGTCGCCGTGGCGGCGGTCCTGGCGTGAACGCGAATACGGGTCCCTGGCCACCGACCGCGAGCTGCGCGAGCACCTGTCGCCGCTCACCCACGTCGATCGCCTCCAGGCGCCGCTGCTGATCATCCACGGACGCAACGACCCGCGGGTCCCGCTCGGCGAGGCCGAGCAGATCCACGAGGTCGCGCGGTCCAAGGGCCTGCGCAGCGACCTGCTTGTCTACGACGACGAGGGCCACGGCCTGGCCAAGCTCGCCAATCGCCTGGACGCCTACCCGAAGGTCGCGGCCTTCCTGGACGACGTGCTCGGCGACTGACCTCCCTGCTCCCGGACCGGTGGCCGGATCCGGTTGCGGCGCCGCCCGCTCAACGCCGGAATGACGTGTGCCCGGCCAGCAGCATCTCGAGGACGGCATCGGGTGCCTCGCGGTGGATGCTGTGGCCGACGCCGCGCACCACGCTGGTCGTGATCCGCACGTTGCGCCGTGCGACCTCCTCGCCGATCGTGGGGTCGAACAGGGCGCCGACCGCCGGGTCGGCGCCGAGGATGTCGGTCGTGATCCGGATGTCTCCCAGGAGGTCGAGGTACCACCACGGCCGGTTGTCCTGCAGCGTCCGCTCGACGACGTAGGAGCTGGTGCGGGACGCGGCACGCGCCTTGAGCGCCGCGTCCTCGGGGTGCCACCTCGGATGGAGTGCGGCGACGGCCGTGGGGTCGCCCGCGTGGTCGAGCTCGGCGAGCTGGTCGGTGAGGAGGTCGTCGATGTGGTCCTCGGGGATCATGAACACGGGATCGAGCAGCGCGAGCCGCCTGGCGTAGCCAGGGTGCGCCGCGACGAGGGCCGCGAGCGTCCCGCCGAGGGAGTGCCCCACGATGACGTCCCAGCCGCCGCCGAGCTCCCACAGGTCGGCGGCGTAGCCGCTCAGGCGGTAGCCGACGGTGTGCGGTGCGTTGCCGTGCCCACGCAGGTCCGGTGCGGTCACGTGATACCCGGCACCGGCCAGGCCGTCCGCGATCCGCCACCACGTGGCGGCCGACGACGACAGGCCGTGGAGCAGGAGCGCTCGCTGCCTCCCGCTGACGCCCCACTCCAGCGTCGGCAGGGCCACGGGCCGGTCGTAGTCGGTCATCGGTGCAGAGTGTCGCAGACGTCAGCGGGCGGCGGCATGGGACGAACTGACCGGTATGCGGGCGTCATGCCGGCACCATCAGCCGGACGGCGACGCCGACCCCGAAGACCACGACCAGCCACCGCAGCGCGCGGTCGTTGAGTCTCCTGGCCATCGCCACGCCGATGCGACCACCCACCAGGCTGGCGACCGCCATCACGGCCACGGCGAGCCACACGACCTCTGCGAGCAGCGCGAAGTACACCGCGGCGACGACGTTGATGACAAGTGACATCACACCCTTGAGCGCGTTCAGCCGCTGCAGCGTGTCGGAGATGAAGATCCCCAGGGTGGCCAGCATCATGATCCCGAGGCCGGCCCCGAAGTACGCGCCGTAGCTCGCAGCCACGAACTGGATCGCCAGCAACGGCGCCCAGCGCGTCCAGGCGGCGTCATGCTCGACGGCGCCGACCCTGCGGCGGACGAACCGGCCCAGCACGTCCTGCACGGCCAGCAGCCCGCACGCCAGCAGGATCAGCCACGGCACGATGCGATCGAACAGCGCCCGTGAGCTGACCAGAAGCAGGAAGGAGCCTGTCAGCGCCCCGGCGATGCTGGTCACCGACAACGCGATTACGCGACCGCGCTGGCCGCTCAGCTCGCGGCGGTAGCCGATCGTGCCACCGACGTAGCCGGGGCACAGCGCGACCGTGTTCGTGATGTTCGCGGTCAGCGCCGGGTACCCGACGGCGAGCAGCGCTGGGAACGAGATGAGCGAGCCGCCGCCCGCGACCGCGTTCACCGCACCGGCGAGGGCCGCGCCGGCGACGAGCAGCGCGATCGCGTCGGCTCCGAGCTCAGGCATGCCTGCGCGCGCGGTCGGTGGACGGGCGCACATGTGCGCCCGTGGCCCGGATCATGGACGACGGCCCTCGTGTCAGATCGTTCGGCGGTGGCGCCGAACCCGGGTGGACGGATGGTCGCCGTCGGCGCATCCCACGTACGGTACCGCCGTGCCGGGCCGGCGGACCGTCGCCCCGCCTGGACGATCGACCTCCTTCTCGTCACGATGGGGCGGCCGGTCGTGCGGCCCGGCGGGCGTCGGTGCTCATCTCCATGCCATCGGGCTTCGCGGTCGGCGCTGCAGCAGTGACATCGGCAGGAGCGGCATGACCATCGGGGACGGACATGATCCCGGCGCCGCACGCCGCGACGCCGGGTCGGTGGGCGCTCACGACGACGGGCCCGCGCCGGCCTGGTTCGCGCTGCTGGTCGCGCTGGCAGTCGTCGCGCACGTCGTCGGCAACCCGCCGACGGGGTCGGCCGCGCAGCGCATCGCCGCCGCGGCGCTGGGCGCAGCTGGGCTCACCGTGGCCTGGCTGCCTGCGTCGCGGGCGGTCTGGGCGGTCGTCGCATCCATGGTCCTGGCGACGGCGTGGCTCGAGGCCCCGATGCTCGGCAACCACTGGCTGCTGGCGGCGGTGTTCGCCGCGGCGATCCTGGTTGCGGTCGTGCGTGGCAGGCCGTGGTCGTGGCTGGCGACGAACTTGCGGCTGCTGTTCGTGACGTTCTACGCGTTCGCCGCCTTCGCCAAGCTCAACACGGCGTTTCTGGATCCGGCTGCGTCGTGTGCGGTGTTCTACGCGAACCAGTGGCTGGCGTCGTGGGGGCTGCCCACCGTCTCCGACGGCGGCGCCGTCGCCATGCTGACGATCCTGGCGACCGTCGTCGTCGAGCTGTCGGTGCCGGTGCTGCTGGTCGTGCCACGGACGCGAGCGCTGGGCGTCGCGCTCGCGGCGGCGTTCCACTATGTGATCTCCCTCGACGTCGAGCAGCACTTCTATGACTTCACCGCCGTGATCCTCGTGGGCCTGGCCACCTTCGCTCACGACGACGTGACCGGGCCGATCGGTTCCTGGTTCCATCGACGACGTGCGACGGCGGTGGTCCTGACGGTGGTGTGTGCGATCCTGCTGGCGCTGGTCGTGCTCCCGCTGGGCACGACGATGCTGGTCGTCGCCAGAGCGGGGATCCTGATGCTGTGGATCCCGCTCGGCGGCGCGATCGTGTGGCTCACCGTGCGCGGTTCCGGACGGCCCGCCGAGGTGGCGATGCAACCGGTCGGGATCGCCACGGGGCTCCTGGTCGCCCTGGTCGCGGTCAACGGGCTCCTGCCGTACCTCGGCGTCAAGACGGCGTCCGGCTGGAACATGTACGCCAACCTCGTGACCGTCGAGGGACGCGCGAACCACCTGATCGTGGGTCCGCAGGCCGAAATCGTGACACCCGCGTACGTGGAGGTGACCGCCACCACGGACGAGCAGTTGCGCGCGTACGTGGGCAGCGCCTGGGCGGTGCCGGAGCGCAACCTGCGCCACCACCTTGCCACTCGCCCCGATGCCACGGTCACGTTCGTGCGGGCCGACGGCACGACCGTGTCGGGAAGCGGCGGTGACCTCGGGCAGCCGATGGCCGAGGTCATGCGCCGCCTGCTGCCGTTGCGCTCGGTCGACCGCTCGACGCCTGCGCGCTGCCAGGCACTGTGGCTGCCCGCGCTGTGAGAGAGATCAGTCGGTCGCGCCCTGGTAGGCCCGGTACGTGCGTTGCCCGGGAGGCAGCGACAGGGTGAACACCCGCTCGCCAGCCGGCGTGACCTCGGTGACCAGCGGGTCGTGCAGCGCGCCCCAGCTGATCAGCGTGTTGCCGTTGTCGAGGCGCCCAGCGGAGCCGAAGTACCCGGTGAAGCGCCCGTCGTCGTGGGACCACACCAGCTCGGCGGTCCTGGCCTGCTCGTCGATCGCGTACTCGACCACGCGGCTGCGGGGCGGGTCGTGCAGGTTGCCGTTGTCGAACAGCAGGATGTTGCCGTCCTCGAGCAGCGTCGCATCGTGCTGGTGGCTGAACCCGTCGTAGGGGTCGCCGGTGATGTCGAACTCGTTGTCGGCGCAGTTGACACCTCCGAATGTCCAGACGATGTCGCCGGTCTGCCGGTCGATGCGGTGGATGCAGTCGTAGTTGCGCACGGACAGCAGGATGTCGCCGTCGTCATACAGCTCGAGCGAGTTGGGGTGGGCGTAGTCGGCCACCGCAGGAGGCTGCGCCTGCAGCTTGAGCTTCACGTTGGCCGGTGGCACGTCGTCGAGGTCGAGGTGCTCGCTGCCGTCCCACAACCACACGGTCCGGCCCTCCGGGGTGCGCTCGGCGATGATCGGGTCGTAGACCATCGCGTCGGCGCCGCCGCCGTAAGCCGACAGGTCGGCCTGGCGCCGGCGGTAGGCGAGCAGCAGGGCGTTGCCGTTGTCGAGCAACTCGAAGTCGTGCAGGTCGGCGTCGCCGCCCTCGAGGTCATCGAGGTCGAACTGCTCCAGGACCTGCAGGCGGTCGTCGGTCACATAGTGGGTGACGTGGAAGCCTGCGCCGTCGCGGCCGTTGCGATCGACCACGTTGTACGAGTAGCGCTCTCCGGGCTCGGGCTGGAACATCGACGTCATCGCGAACATGCGCTGCGCCTTGACGACGTCGCCGGTCGCCTTGTCGATCTCAGCGAGGAACGGCGGGTGGAACACGGTGGTGTCGGTCGAGCGCGGCGTCGTCGACGTGGCGATCAGCACCGTCCCTGGTTGCATCCCGGCCCTCGACGTCGTCCGCACGCGCGGGAAGCCGGCCGGGGGGTCCTGCGGGTCGAGCACCGGACGGAACGGTGGGTGGACCGCCGATACCCGTGCAAGCGCCGCGTTGGACGGCCACTCGGCGGTCAGCTGCACCACCACCCACACGGCGCCGCCGAGCACTGCCACACAGGCGGTGCCGCCGGCGGTGGCGAACCAGCGGCGGAGGCCGGTGCCCCGGGCCGCGCGCCTGAGCAGCGCCACCGTCAGCGCGAATATGACCGCGACGAGGGTGACGAAGGTCAGCAGGGGCACCAGGGCCTGCGTGGTGAGGGGTGTCACGTTGGGGCTCCGGGACGAGGACGCGGGTCACAGTACCGCACCGGGGCGCGCATCGACGGGTCGCAGTCGGTCGCTCGTGGCTCAGCGTCGGGGTTCGCCCTGGTAGGCCCGGTACACGAGTTGCCCCGCGGGCACCGATAGGGTGAACACCGGTTCGCCGTCCGGACGCACCTCCGTGATGGCGGGATCGGGCAACTGACCCCACCCGATCAGGGTGTTGCCGTTGTCGAGGCGCTCGGCGGAACCCATGATCGGCGAGAAGCGGCCGTCGTCGTGCGACCAGACCAGCTCGGCGGTCATGTCCTGGTCGTCGATGCGATACTCGACCACACGGCTCACCGGCTCCGGCCGCAGGTTGCCGTTGTCGAACAGCAGGATGTTGCCGTCCTCGAGCAGCGAGGCGTCGTGCTGGTGGCTGAACCCGTCGAGGGGGTCGCCGCTGATCTGGAAGTCGTTGTCGACGCAGTTCAGCCCGCCGAAGGTCCACACGATGTCGCCGCTCGGGCGGTCGATGCGGTACAGGCAGTCGTAGTGGCGGATCGACACGAGCACATCCCCGTCGCTGAACAGCTCCAGCGAGTTGGGGTGGGCAGATTCGGCGACCGCCGGTGGCGAACTCGTGAGCTGCGCCTTGGCGATGGGTGCGGGCACGTCCGGGAGGTCGATGTGCTCCGCACCGTCCCACACCCACACGGTCTCCCCGTCCGGGGTGCGCTCTGCGATGACGGTGTCCCACACCAGCCCGTCTGCCGGGCCGCCGAACTCGCGTAGGTCGACCGTGCGCTTGCGGTAGGCGAGCAGCAGGGCGTTGCCGTTGTCGAGCAGCTCGAAGTCGTGCAGGTCGGCGTCGCCGCCCTCGAGGTCGTCCAGGTCGTAGCTGGCGAGGACCTCCAGCTGGTCGTCGGTGACGTAGTGGGTGACCTCGAAGCCCGCCCCCTCGACTCCGTCGCGGTCGATCACGTTGTAGGAGTACCGCCCACCGGGCTCCGGCTGGAACATCGTGGCGCCTGAGTACATCCGCTGGGTCTTCATGATCTGACCAGACGCCTTGTCGAGCTCGGTGATGAACGACGGGTGGAATGCCATGTCGTCCGTCCGGCGGGGCGTGGTGAACGTCGAGAACAGGACCGTGCCGGGTTGCATCCCGGTGCTCGCCGTGTGCTCGACCGGCGGGAACCGCGCCGGCGGGCTCGAGGGGTCGATCTCCGGACGAAACTGCGGGTGCAGGCGGGACACCGCGGCAAGCACCCGAGGGGGCGGCGTGTCGCTCGTGATGGCGCTGACCAGGCCGGCGACGACCACCGCGACCGCGGCCGACAGCATCGCGAGGGTGGCCGCTGCGGCACGCCCGTCGGCCGAGCGTCCCTGCAGCGCGACGCGGGCCAGCCACACGGTCAGGGCGAGGGCGAGCAGGCCGACGACGGCGACGGCGCCGAGCGCCAGGACGAACTGTGTGGACAACGCGGTCACCGGTCGGCTCCCGGTCACGTGTGGCCGCCGTACCGTACCTTGACGGGGCTCCTGCTGGAACCCGACACCCCGCCGTCACCGGCGGGGTGTCGTCCAGCGGCGCCGTGGGATCTGGGTCAGGCGGCGACCATCTCGTGCGGGTCGATGACGTACTTCCTCGCGACGCCCGAGTCGAAGTCGGCGTAGCCCTGCGGCGCCTCATCCAGCGCGATCTTCGTCGCGTTCACGGCCTTGGCGATCTGGGCCTTGTCGGCCAGGATCGCGTGCATCAGACCGCGGTTGTATCGCTTGACGGGGCACTGCCCGGTCGTCATGCGGTGCGACCTGGCCCACCCGAGTCCGATGCGCACGCCCAGCGTGCCCTCCTTGGCGGCCTCGTCGACGCCGCCCGGGTCTCCGGTCACGTACAGACCGGGGATGCCCAGTTGGGCGCCGGCGCGTGCGACGGTCATGATCGTGTTCAACACCGTCGCCGGCTGCTCCCCGGCGTCGGCCCCGTGCCCGCGTGCCTCGAAGCCGACCGCGTCGACCGCGGCGTCGACCTCCGGCTCGCCGAGGATGTCGTCGATCATCTCCGCAACCGTGGCGTCCTGGGTGAGGTCGACGGTCTCGCAGCCGAAGCTGCGCGCCTGCTCGAGGCGCTCCGAGATCAGGTCACCGACGATCACCGCCGACGCGCCCAGCAGCTGCGCAGAGTACGCGGCGGCGAGACCGACCGGGCCGGCGCCGGCAACGTACACGGTCGAACCGGTGGTGACGCCCGCGCTGTAGGCACCGTGGTAGCCGGTCGGGAAGATGTCCGAGAGCATGGTCAGGTCCAGGATCTTCTCGAGCGCCTGGTCACGGTCGGGGAACTTCAGCAGGTTGAAGTCTGCGAAGGGCACCAAGACATACTCGGCTTGGCCGCCGGCCCAGCCACCCATGTCGACGTAGCCGTAGGCCGCGCCGGGTCGGGCGGGGTTGACGTTGAGGCAGATGCCGGTCTTGCGCTCCTCGCACATCCGGCACCGGCCGCAGGCGATGTTGAACGGCACCGAGCAGATGTCGCCCTCGTCGACGAACAGGACGTCCTCGCCCTTGTCGACCACCTCACCGGTGATCTCGTGACCGAGTGTCTGCCCTTCGGGGGCCGTGGTGCGGCCGCGGACCATGTGCTGGTCGCTGCCGCAGATGTTCGTCGTGACGATGCGCAGGATCGCGGCGTGGGGTGCGGCCTTCGGTACGCCGAAGTGGTCCGCGACCTCCTGCGGGATCTCGAGCTTCGGGTAGTCAGTGTCGATGACGCTGACCTTTCCCGGGCCGTCGTACCTGACGATGCGGTTGTCTGTCATGACAGCTCCCTTGTCCCTTTGCGTGTGCGCGGTCGTGGTCATTTGCGTGTTCCGTCCGATCAGGTGAGCCTTCCCAAATGGCCGGGCCGTGATGCGACCGAAGGACGGCGGAGGGCCGTCGAACGCCCCCCGACCGATCGGTCGCGCGCGCGGTGGTCGTAATGCTCAGGTCGGAGCCGGGCGGGCGGTCGCGGCGACCAGCGGGTTGTGGGCGGGCGGGACCGTCTCCTCGGGCGGCGGCGGACCGGGAGGGGTGCCGTCACCGAACGGTGACCCGCCGAGCTCGTCGCGACGGTGTGGCGTCAGCCACGGGCGCAGGTCGGGGCCCGCGGGAACGATCTGCGTGGGGTTGATGCCGCGGTGCACGACGTGGTAGTGGCGCTTGATATCATCGAAGTCGATCGTGTCGCCGAAGCCGGGGGTCTGGAACAGGTCGCGTGCGTACCCCCACAGCGCGGGGAACTCGGACAGCTTCTGCCGGTTGCACTTGAAGTGACCGTGGTAGACGGGATCGAAGCGGGCCAGGGTCGTGAACAGCCGGATGTCGGCCTCGGTGATCGTGTCTCCCACCAGGTAGCGCTGGTTGGACAGCCGCTCCTCGAGCCCGTCGAGGCGTGAGAACAACCGGTGGTACGCGCGTTCGTAGGAGGCCTGCGTCCCGGCGAAGCCGCAGCGGTAGACGCCGTTGTTGACGTCGGCGTAGACGTCCTCGGCGATGGCGTCGATCTCGTCGCGCCGCTCTGGCGGGTACAGCACCGATGCGCCTGCCCGGTGGTGCTCGCGCCACTCGAGCGAGAAGTCGATCGTGATCTGCGGGAAGTCGTTGGTCACCACCGCGCCCGACGGGATATCGACGATGGCCGGAACCGTGATGCCCTTGTCGTAGTCGGGATCGCGCGCGAGGTAGGCCTCCTGCAGCCGCTCGATGCCCAGCACCGGGTCCCTGCCGTCGGGATAGGTCTCTTCGTAGTTCCAGCTGCGCTGGTCGTGGGTCGGTCCGGCGATGCTCATCGTCAGCACGTCCTCGAGCCCGAGCAGGCGCCGGACGATGATCGCGCGGTTGGCCCATGGGCAGGCACGCGCCGCCATCAGCCGGTAGCGCCCCGGCTCCACCGGGTAGCCGTCGCGCCCGTCGGCGGTGATGCGCGTCTCGATGTACCGGGTGTCGCGGTCGTAGTCGCCGGAGACCACGTAGCCGGGGGTGTCGTCGCTCATGCCGGCGACGATGCCCGACGCCTGGCGCGTCGAACCTCGGCGTGGCCGGGTCAGCGGCTGCGTCAGGCGATGTCGCGGTGTTGGGCGCCCACCAAGCCCGCGGCGACCAGCGCGGCGGCGACCGCCGTCAACCACAGCAGCGGTGCCCAGGTCAGTTCGACAGCGGGCAGTTGCGGGACGTGTGTGAAGGGCGACAGGTTGATCACCCACTGGTCGAACCGCAGCACCGCGCCCAGCTGGCCGATCAGCAGGCAGGCGACCAGCACGCCCCAGACGGCCGTCGTCAGGCGGGGCAGCAGCCCGAACAGGGCAAGCGCGATCCCCGCCAGGACCCACGTCGCCGGCAGCTGCACGAGCGCCGCGGCAACCAGTCGTGCGACCTGGGTCCCCGGCTCCCCGGTGCGGATGCCGTGGACCAGTCCCATCACCACGCCGCTGACGGCGAGCAGCAACGCGGGGCCGAGCAGAGCGAACGTCAGGTGGCTGGCCACCCACGCGGTCCGCCGAACGCGGGTCGCGAGCACCGGTTCGGCGCGCAGTGCCGTCTCCTCGCTGCGCAGCTGCAGCGCCGCCTGCGTCGCGTACACCGCCGTGACCAGTCCGAGGATCGCGAAGACCGCCGCGAGGTAGGTGTCGACGATGTCCTCCGCGCCGCCGAGCGCCTCCATGATCTGTGCCATCTGCTCGTTGTCCCCGACCAGGTCGGCGACGCCGTCGGCGAGGCTGCCGATGACCGCGCTCCAGGTGGCGACGGCCACGGTCCAGCTGAGCAGCATGCCGCGCTGCAGCCGCCATGCCAGGGCGAGCGGGTTGCGCAGTCCTTCGTCGGCGACCGCGGGTCCCGGCCGGGCGGGCAGCACTCCGGCGTCGACGTCGCGGCGCGCGGCCATCGCATGCGCCATGATGACCATGAAGGCGACGAACGCGAGCATCAGGCCGAGCACCCACCAGCGCTCGTCGCCGAAGGCGCGCAGCTGCTGGAACCAGCCGATCGGCGAGACCCATGACGGCCATGCCGACGCGCCGTCGCCGAGCGCGTCGCCCGCCGCGCGCAGGAGGAACGCGGTGCCGACCAGCCCGCCGGCGATGCCGTTTGCGGCGCGGGCGGACGTCGTCAGCTGGGCCGCGACCGACCCCACGGCGGCGAACATCCACACGATGCCGGTCAGGCCGGCGCCGAATGCGACCGCGCCGTCGACGGGTTGGGCGAGGCCGATCAGCGCGCCGGTGCACGCAAGCCCCGCGAGCGCGCCGGCCCCGAATGCGGTCGCCTGTCCGGCAGCGAGCGGCGCGTGACGCCCCACTGCGCCGGCGCCGAGCAGCTCGAGCCGTCCGGTCTCCTCCTCGAGCCTCGTGTGGCGCATCACGGTCTGGTGGCCCATCAGGCCGCCCAGGACGCCGAAGATCGCACCGATGCGCCACGCCGTGAGGCCGCCGGACGTCGTCGCGTCGAAGATGGGGCCCAGCAACGCGCTGAGCGCGGGGTTCGCGCTGACCGTCGCGGCGAACGCCTCCCGCTGGGCGACCGTGCTGTAGAGCTCCTCGAACGCCGACGTTGTGGTGACAGTCAGGACGGCCAGCCCCACGATCCAGATCGGCAGCTTGATGCGATCGAGCCGCAGTGCGAGGTGCACGAGGCTGGCGGTTCCGGTCAGCGTGGTCACAGTGCCGCCGCCTGTGGTTCGGACGCGTAGTGGCGCAGGAACAGCTGCTCAAGCGTCGGGGGCTGGCTGATGAGGCTGCGCACGCCGGAGCGTCCCAGCGCGGCCAGCAGGCCGTCGAGGTGCTCGGTGTCGACCTGGCACCGCACGTGGGTGCCGCGGACCTCCAGGTCGTGAACGCCGGGGAGCGCGTCGAGGCCCGTCGGCGGCGTGGCGAGCTCCGCGCTCACCACGGTGCGGGTCAGGTGGCGCAGCTCCGCGAGCGTGCCGGTCTCGACGTTGCGCCCATGGCGGATGATGCTGACCCGGTCGCACAGCGCCTCGACCTCGGCCAGGATGTGGCTCGACAGCAGCACCGTGCGGCCGTCGTCACGGTCCTCTGCGATGCACTCGCGGAACACCGCTTCCATCAGCGGGTCGAGGCCGGCCGTCGGCTCGTCGAGCAGCAGCAGCTCGACACCGGACGACAGCGCGGCGATGAGTGCCACCTTCTGGCGGTTGCCCTTCGAGTAGGTGCGCGCCTTCTTGGTGGGATCGAGCTCGAAGCGCTCGAGCAGACGTGCGCGCCGCGCCGTGTCGAGGCCGCCACGGAGCCGTCCGAGCAGGTCGATGATCTCGCCCCCGGACAAGTTCGGCCACAGGGCGACGTCGCCAGGTACGTAGGCCACGCGGCGGTGCAGCTCGGCCGTGTCGCGCCACGGGTCGCCCCCGAGCAGTCGCACGGTGCCGCTGTCGGCCCGCAGCAGTCCGAGCAGGATCCGCAGCGTCGTCGACTTGCCGGCGCCGTTGGGACCGAGGAAGCCGTGCACCTCGCCGGACGCGACCTCCAGGTCGAGGCCGTCGAGTGCTTGCGTTGCGCCAAACGCCTTGTGCAGGTCGCTGATCGAGATCACGGTGTCCATGCACAGCAACTTACACGCTAGTCAGATATTTGTGAAGATGTCGAATAGACTCAACCACGTCGATCCGGCGGCACGCGGGAGGTGTCGATGATGCAACGGGACGATGCGGCCGTGCGGCGCTTCATCGAGCGGTTCGCGCTCGACCTCGCGGCATCGGGGATGCCACGCATGCCAGCGCGGGTGTTCGCGGGCCTGCTGTCGACCGATTCCGGCAGCCTGACAGCGGGCGAGCTCGCCGACCTGCTGCAGGTCAGCCCGGCGTCGGTGTCGGGTGCGGTGCGCTACCTCGAGCAGCTGGCACTCGTCGTCCGCGAGCGGGAGCCGGGGTCACGGCGGGACCATTACCGGGTGGATCAGGACGTGTGGCACGAGTTGTACGCCCAGCGCGACAGACTGCTGCTGCAGTGGACCGACACCGTGCGTGACGGACGTCAGGCGGTCGGTCCTGACACGCCCGCGGGGTTGCGGTTGGCCGAGACGCTCGCGTTCTTCGAGTTCGTCCACGACGAACTGGTCGACATGAACAAGCGGTGGGAGGTGCGCCGGAGCGGGCTGCGCCGCGAATGGGGGATCGACTGACGCGCCCGCCCCCGACGCGTACATCGCCCCCCTCAGGCATGCTGAGGTCACCACAGGGCCGGGGCAGCGGCATCCGACCAGCGAGGTACGAGCCATGGCAGTGACGCTCGGACACAACCAGTACGGCAAGGACGAGATCCGCGTGGTCCGCGTGCTGCGCGACACCGACCCCCACATGCTGGTCGACTACAACGTCAGCGTGCGGCTGGTCGGCGACTTCGACGCCGCTCACCTCGACGGCGACAACAGCAGGGTCCTGCCCACCGACACCTGCAAGAACACGGTGTTCGCGTACGCAATGCGTGACGACGTCGTCATGCAGCCGGAATCGTTCGGGCTGGCGCTGGCGCGCCACTTCGTCGACGACGTGCCGGCGGTGTCGCAGGGTCGCGTCGCGCTCGAGCTGTACCCGTGGGTGCGGTTGACCCATGACGGCGCGCCCCATCCGCACGCGTTCGCCCGGTCGGGAGCGCACGTGCGCACCGCCAGCGTCACCTACGACGGCGCCACCACGTGGGTGGTGTCGGGGGTGATGGACCTGACCGTGCTGAAGACGACCGATTCGGCGTTCGAGGACTTCTCCACGGACCGCTACACGACGTTGCAGCCCGCGGCCGACCGGATCCTGGCGACGTCGGTCACCGCCCAGTGGTGGCACGGTGCCGCCAACCGGGGCTGGCAGCGGTCGTTCGACACCGTCCTCGACGCCCTGCTCGACACGTTCGCCGGCCATCACAGCAGGGCGCTGCAGCAGACGGTCTGGCTGATGGGCGAGGCGGCGCTGACCGCCGACCCCGAGATCAACGAGCTGCGCATGACCTGTCCGAACGCCCACCACTTCCTGTACGACCTCGAGAAGCTGGGCATCGACAACCCCGGCCTGGTGTTCCACGCCGACGACCGCCCCTACGGTCTGATCGAAGGTGCGGTCCGCCGCGATGGCGCACCGGACCCAGGCCCGGCGTTCGACCCGGGCCAGGGCTGGTAGGCGTGCGGGATCGCCTCCGCCGTCCGCGGCCGGCCGCCGATCGGATCTGCCCGGCGTGCACGGCCGGGTGGTCGGACCAGACCGTCGCGGACCACCTGCGGACGATGCTGCAGACGGCCTCGTTGGGCCGGACCACGCGGCGCGGACGACTACGCCAGTGGCTCGTCGTGGGCGACCTTCACCGGTCTGTCCCGCCGTGAGCGCCGGCGCAGCGCGGCGCGCAGGCGGGTGCCGGGCTCGTCGCCGGTGATGTCGTGCTGTGCCTCCCCGGTCGGACCCGTCATCAGGTCGTCGTCGACCACGTCGACCACGTCGTAGTACTGGATGTAGGTCGACACGAATGCCTGCACGGTCGCGACCACCGGCAGTGCGAAGAACGCGCCGACCACGCCGTTGATCGCTCCGCCGGCCAGGGCGGCGCCGAAGGCGACCGCAGGGTGCAGCGACATCGTCCGCGCCGTCAGGCGCGGTGCGATCAGGTAGTTCTCGAGCTGCTGGTAGATCACCGCGTAGACGACGACACCCAGGGCCGAGGCGGGGGAGACCGTCAGGGCGACCAGGGTGGGCACGGCCGCGCCCAGATAGGTCCCGACGGTCGGGATGAACTGGCTCACGACGCCCATCCACAGCGCCAGGGCGAGTGCGAACGGGACGCCCAGCACGGTGAACACGCCGTAGCTGATCACTGCACCGACAAGGGCGAGCAGGGCCCGCGAGTACAGGTAGGCGCCCATCATGTCGATCGAGATGGTCCACGCCCGCAGGACCTGACGTTGGCGGTGTGGTGGCAGCAGTGCGCACACGTTGCGCCGGACCTCGGGGCCTTCGGCGACGAGGTAGAAGCTGAAGAGCGCCACCGTGAGCGCCGCGAACAGCGTCGACGTGATGCCGCCCGCCACGCCCAGCACGCCGTCGGCGATGCCGCCGAACAGGGACACCAACCGGTTCACGAGCCCATCGACGCCGGTCAGCGACTCAGGTGCTGCCAGCTCGATGCCCAGTCGGGCCTCGGTCCACGCACTGACAGACACGATCCAGGCCGGGAACTCCGCCGCCAGCTCCACCGCCTCTGTCATGACGAGCGGGACCATCGCGCCGACCATGACGATGCCGGCGAGCGCGACACCGACCATGACCAGGCCGGTTGCGATGCCCCGCCGCAGTCCCCGCCGCGCGAGCCAGTTGACCGCGGGCTCCAGGGCGAATGACAGCAGCAGGGACACGAGCAGCAGGACGAGCAGGCCAGCGATCTCGCGGACGATCCACCACAGCGCGAGCGCGCCGCCGATCGCCGCGAGCACGTACCAGACCCGCCGCCGGAACCATGTCGGCACCAGTGCGCTGGCCGGGTCCGGCGCCCACGGTCGGCTCGAGTCGCCAGTCGGCCGGTCCGTCGTTGGCTCGCTCATCGCGGCGACCGTTCGCGGCCGTCGGTCACCATTGTGGCGGGGTCCGTTGGTCGGGTGAGCCCAGCTGCTCCGATCCGGGGGCGGTCGTCCGTGCCTGCGCACGTCGCAGGAACTCGGTGTCCTGATGCAACCGGCGCTCGAGCCGGTCGCGACGGTACGTCAGCCAGTCGATGACGCCGCGCACCGCGAGCGCGATCAGCGTGTAGACGAACATCGCGAACAGGATCGACACGTCCAGCGTCGACCCGCCTTCGATCGACTGCTGGGGGAAGATGCCGCGGAACGGCTCCATGGTGTCGGCGAGGTGGCGGTACACCCAGTGGGTGAACGGGGCGTCCGGGTTGGCGGCGAACAGCAGGAGGAAGAAGCCGAACGCAAGGATGATCAGCGACACCATCACCCAGGCGTAGGCGATGTAGGCCGCGACGCGCGCGACGGCCAGCGTCATCGCGATGCGACGCAGCGAGGCTGCCTCGTGCGCCACATCGGCCTGCGGATCCGGTAGGGGGGAGGCGGTCATCGGAATCGACTTCGATCAGCGACACGTTGGTTGAGCGTACGTGAAGTGCGGACGCGACGCACCATCGCCGGCGACCGCCCGTGACCGGCCGGGCCCTTCTCGTGGGTGATGCGTCCAGGTCACGCCGCGGCATCGTCGGTCCGTCACGCGCGGGTGCGGACGCTCGGCTGGCCGGCCCGGCGAATCGAGCGTTCGAACTCCATGCCGGCCGCGCGGTCCGGCCCGGCGCCTGCTGCCGACGACGATCTTCGACAGGATGCGGGTCAGCGCCGCGACGTCGTCGTCGGTCACGTGCGGCTCGAACAGGTCGCGCACGATCCCCTCCAACACGGCTCCGGTCCTGTTGAGCTGGCGGCGACCCGAGGGGGTGATCACGACGAGGGTCGCGCGCCGATCGCCCTCGACCCCGCGCGGTCGACCAGTCCCGCGCGCACCATGCGGTCGACGATGCGTGTTGCACCGCCCGCGGTGAACAGCAGGGCCTGGGCGAGCTCGGCCATCCGCATCGATCCGCCTGCCAGCGAGATCCGGAACAGGACCTCCTTTCGGCCAGCGATAGCCCGACCTGCTCCCTGAGCCGGCGTTCCGCCTCGCTGGCGAGCAGGTCCGCCGCCTCCACCAACGTCGTGATCGCCCATGCCTGGTCACCCGCGCTCGCCATGCATGTCCAACGTGACCTTCGTCGACGGCGACACCAGCCAGGTTCGCGCCCGCCCGAAACGCATGGGCCGCTCTGCCAGGGACGCGGACCGGCAGGGGGCCGGTGCCGGCCCGGGCCCGCACGGACCCGCGGACCAGGGCGGCAATCTCGTGGACCCGCGGCCCGGCGACGTCGGGGACCAGGCCGGCCTGCGTGCCGAGCGCGAGCTCCACGAGCCGATCGGCCACCTCGCCGGCGCCGACCGGCTGGAACCGGAACCCGGCCGGGACCGGCAGCACGGGCACGCTGGCCAGCTGTGCACTGTCAGCAGGATCAGGTCGTGGAAGTGGGTGGCGCGCAGCGTCGTCCATGCCAGGCCGGAGTCGGCCACGACCCGCCCCGCGGCGAGCTTGGATGCGAAGTAGCCGAACATCGCGCGGTGGATGCCGCTGGTGACGGGGGTCCTGTCGGGCCCCGACGACCGAGATGTGACCAGGTGCCGTGGCGCCGCTGTGCGACGCAGCCCGGACCAGGTGCCGCGCCTTGTCGTCGCCCGTGGTGCTGCCGGCGCAGGTGGACGATGATCGCGGCGCCATCGACGGCGGCGTTGATCGCCAGTGGCCAGGTCACCGGTCACGAACTCGACGCCATCGCCGCCGGTGTGGCAGCGCCGGCTGAGCGCAGGACGTCGCATCCGGCATCGCCAGCCGAGCGACGACCAGCCGTCCCTAGGGTGCCCGTGCCGCCGGTGACCAGGATGGGTATTGCCATGACGCACCCGCCGAGGTTCTCGACATCACTCGCTCCCGCCCGGGCGACGCGCAGCCACGTGTCCTGGACCGCGTCGTCAGCCTCGGCCAGCGAGCCGAGCATCCGGTAAGCCACTGCCCGCAGATGGACCCGGTGCTCCTCGAAGCGGTCCGCCAGCCATTCGTGCTCGTCCATCGGTCACATCCTCGCGTGGCCACGTCATTGAAGTGACACCACTGACACGACGGTTGTGACAAGAGCGGTTGACCACGATCGTCGCGCGCGTGTCTGACGATGCTGCGGTCACGCAACACCAGACGTGAGCAGTCCCTCGGCCACATCCCCGATCCGGTCATCACCCCCGAGGGAGCGCTCGAGCCCGACGAGGAAGCGGTGCTGGCGGACTCCGTCAGTCTCTCACTGCTCGTCGTGCTCGATGCCCTGACACCGGCGGAGCGGCTCGCGTTCGTGCTCCACGACATGTTCGAGCTGCCCTTCCACGAGATCGCCCGCCTGCTCGGTCCGTCTCCTGCGGCAGCCCGGCAGCTTGCGAGCAGGGCACGGCGGCGTGTCAACGGCGCCGAGCTGCCGAGACGTGACCCCGATGTCGTTCGGCAACGGGACGTGGTGGACGCCTTCTTCCAGGCCGCGCGTGGGGGTGACTTCGACACCCTCGTCGCACTGCTCGACCCCGACGTCGTGCTGCGGTCCGACTTCGGCGACCGGCGACCGGCGGTCCCGGCGGTGGTCCGTGGTGCGGCTGCTGTGGCGAGGCAGGCGGTCATGGGCGCGCTCCCCGCTGCCCACCTGCGCCCGGCACTGGTGAACGGGGCTGCGGGAGTTGTCATCACTGTCGCCGGACGGCCCTTCGCCGTCATGGGCTTCACCGTGACCGACGGCAGGATCGTCGAGATGGATGCGATCGCCGATCCTGAACGCGTCCGGAGGATCGCCGCGGCCGTCCTCAGCGACGACTGATGCCAGCGGTGCGTTCCCGCTCGGGCACGACCGTGATGTGAGACGACCGCGCCGTCAGGAGGTCGTCGTGCCATCGATGAGGTCCAGGCCGGTGGCGTCGCACAGCGAGGCCACGCTGCGGCCGCCGAAGGTCCGGGTCACGGTCGCGCGCCCGTCGGCGAGGTCGATGACGGCGACGTCGGTGTAGATACGGCTGACGCAGTCGAGTCCTGTGACCGGGTAGGTCAGCTCGGTGACGAGCTTCGCGGTCCCGTCCCTGGTGAACATGCGCATCATGACGAAGGTCTGCTTGGCACCGATCGCCAGGTCCATTGCGCCACCGACCGCTGGGATCGCATCCGGCTCGCCGGTGTGCCAGTTGGCGAGATCGCCGTTCACCGCGACCTGGAAGGCACCCAGCACGCACAGGTCCAGGTGGCCTCCGCGCATCATGGCGAACGAGTCCGCGTGGTGGAAGTAGGACGCGCCGGGAAGCTCGGTCACCGGGATCTTGCCGGCGTTGATCAGGTCGGGATCGACCTCGTCGTCGCGCGCTTCGGGGCCCATGCCGAGCATCCCGTTCTCGGTGTGCAGCGTGACGTCCTGCTCGGGGGTGAGATGGTCCCCGACCGTGGTCGGCATGCCGATGCCGAGGTTGACGTAGGCCCCCATCGGGATGTCGGCCGCGACCAGTTGCGCCAACTGCTGACGTGTCAGTGGCTGGGTCATGCGTCCTCCTGCCGCATGTCCGCTGTCCGCTGGTGCGGATCATGTGTCACCAGCACCCGGTCGACAAAGATCCCTGGTGTGACGACGGCCTCAGGGTCGATGCCTCCGACGTCGACGACCGCGTGCACCTGGGCCACGGTGCTGCGCGCGGCGGTTGCCATGATGGGCCCGAAGTTGCGGGCGGTCTTGCGGTAGACCAGGTTGCCGGCGCGGTCAGCGCGGTGCGCCTTGACCAGCGCGACGTCTCCGCGGATCGGATACTCCAGTACGTGGTCGGTTCCGTCGATGCGACGGGTCTCCTTGCCCTCGGCGAGCAGCGTGCCGTACCCGGTGGGCGTGTAGAACGCGCCGATGCCGGCTCCGGCGGCACGGATCCGCTCGGCGAGGTTGCCCTGCGGCACGACCTCCAACTCGATCTCTCCGGCGCGGTATGCGGCGTCGAAGTGCCAGGAGTCGCTCTGCCGGGGGAACGAGCAGATCATCTTCCGCACACGGCCCAGCTCGATCAGCCTCGCCAGGCCCTCGTCGCCGTTGCCGGCGTTGTTGTTCACGACCGTCAGGTCGCCGGCACCGTGGTCGATCAGCGCGTCGATCAGCTCGACCGGCTGCCCGGCGGTGCCGAACCCGCCGATCAGCAGGGTCATCCCGTCCTTGATGTCGGCGACCGCCGCCGCCGGGTCCTCGGTGATCGACTGACGCACCGGCTGCTCCTCGGTCGAGGGCCGAACATTGTCGCGCCCCGCGAGGCGCGACGCAGTTCGCTGCGGCGTGCCCGGTCCGGGCTGCGGCGTCCTCGCTGTGGGCGCAGCGCGGCTCATACTATCCACGGGGCCGTCGCCCCCGACCCGAGGAGCCTGCGCCATGCGTGATGCTGTGATCTGTGAGCCGTTGCGCACCCCGATCGGTCGGTACGGCGGATCGCTGAAGGACGTCAGCGCGACCGAGCTCGGTGCGACGGTGCTGCGGGAGATCCTGCAGGGCACCGGCCTGGACGGCGAGGTCGTCGAGGACATCGTCGTCGGATGCGCCGGGCCGTCGCCCGAGGCGCCGGCGATCGGTCGGGTGATCGGGCTGGACGCTGGCCTGCCTGTCGCGGTCCCCGGGCTGCACGTGGATCGGCGGTGCGGTTCGGGGCTGCAGGCGGTGCTGTACGCGGCGATGCAGGTCCAGGCCGGAGCGAGCGAGCTGCTCGTGGCCGGCGGCGTCGAGTCCATGAGCAACGCGTACTACTACTCCACCGACGTGCGGTGGGGTGCGCGGGGCCGGCCCAGCCAGATGCACGACCAGCTCGGCCGTGCCCGTGTCACCGCCGGCGGGGCGTCCTTCCCGATCGCGGGCGGCATGATCGAGACCGCTGAGAACGTGCGCCGCCAGATGGGGATCAGCCGGGAGGACCAGGACGCGTTGGCGCTCATGTCCCATCAGCGCGCCACGGCAGCGCAGCACGACGGGGTCTTCGCGGAGGAGATCGTGCCGGTGGCCGTGCGCACCGGCAGGTCCGAGACCGTCGTCGACACCGACGAGCACCCCCGCGCCGACACGTCGCTGGAACGTCTGGCCGAGCTCACGCCGATCATGCACGGTCAGGACCCGAAGGCCACCGTGACCGCCGGGAACGCCTCGGGTCAGAACGACGCGGCCGCCCTGTGCGTCGTGACCACGCCGGAGGCGGCCGAGCGGTACGGCCTGACACCGCTGGTGCGCCTGGTGTCCTCGGGTGTCGCCGGTTGCGATCCCCGCACGATGGGCCTGGGCCCGGTCCCGGCAACGACGACGGCACTGGAGCGTGCCGGGCTGACCCTGGCGGACATGGACCTGATCGAGCTCAACGAGGCGTTCGCGGCGCAGGCGCTGGGGGTGCTGCGCACGTGGGGCCTGAGCGACGACGACCTCGAACGGGTCAACGTGCACGGCTCCGGGATCTCCCTCGGTCACCCCGTCGGGGCCACCGGGGCGCGAATCCTGGCGACGCTGTCGCGTGAGATGGTCCGGCGGAGCGCGCGCTACGGCTTGGAGACCATGTGCATCGGCGGCGGTCAGGGCCTGGCCGCGGTCTTCGAGCGCGTCTGAGCGGTCGCGGCCGACGTCGACATGGCCGAGTTCGGCCACAGCTTCTCAGCGACTGCCGGGCAACCCGCGCAGCCGCGCGCCGGACTCGGCGGGCCGTCCGAACCTGCCGACATCGCCGGCAACCGTAACGCCGTGAGAGGTTTTCTGGTCGGCAGCTGTCAATCTGTTCGATCCTGTTCGTTCGTCGAGGGCCAGCAGCTCGTGCGGGCCTGCCTGCGCCGTGACCTGCCGGGCCTCTCCAGCTCCAGGCGACGGTCAACGCCGTCCACGCTGACGCGGTCACGTTCGCCGACACCGACTGGCCGCAGATCGTGGCGCTGTACGACCACCTGTACGCGCTCGACCCCAGCCCGGTCGTGGCACTCAACCGTGCCGCCGTGGCCGAGGTCGACGGACCCCGGGTGGGCCTGGCGCTCGTCGATGCCCTCGATCGCCTCGACCGGTACCACGCCTTCCAAGCGGCCCGCGGCGAGCTGCTCGCTCGCTGCGGCGATGTCGAGCAGGCCCGCGAAATCCTGCTGCGCGCGGCCGCGCTGGCGCCCACCGGTGCCAGCCGCGAGCACCTGCGCCACCGCGCCGACCACGTCGCGCGTCACCAGCTCGCCGACCCTCTCCCACGACCGTGACGAGGCCTCCGACGTCTTCAACCACAGCAACGGAACTCAGGCCAACCCACTGAGCACGGGGAGCGGGGCTGCGAACCTCCGCTCCGCTGCGCCAGTTCGAGACGTCGCTGCCACCCCGTCCCGCGTCATGTGACCGCAGGAACCAGGTAGCCGGCGATCGTGGCGATGGTGACGATCGCACCCACGAGTGCAGCGAGCACCCGCCGGTCGAGCAGACGGCCGAGGATGGTGAGCTCCGGGAGGTTGACTCCGGAGCCGGCGATGATGAGCGCGACGAGTGCGCCATCGCCCATGCCCTGGTGACGTAGCGCGGCGGCGATGGGCAGGAACGCCTCGCCGGAGACGTAGAGTGGTGCACCGAGCAACGCGGCAGCGGGCACGGCGACGAGGCTGTCGGGTCCAGCGACCGCGACGACTGCATCCTGCGGGACCACGCCGGTGATGATCACCGCCACGACGGCGGCGATGACGAGCGGCACGGCCATCTCGCGCAGTAGATGCCGGGCGTGGACGGCGGCATGGCCGGCTTCTGCCGGCCACCCTCGCCACGGCGTCCGATCGGTCACGCGGTCCGGCTCGCCGACGACATCGCCTGCACTCGTGTCGACGGACGATCCGACCGGCGCCACCGACCCCCGGCGGATGCGCGAGCCGGTTCGGGCCCCGATCCCGGCGGCGTCCGCCAGCAGGGCGGCGGCGAGGATGCCAGCGCCGGTGATGGCGGTGTAGGCGATCGCGACCGCCGGTCCGAACACGACTGCGAGCGCGACGGCGATCAGCGGGTCGAGGACGGGTGCCGCGAGCAGGAACCCGGTCCACGCCGACGTGCGGACGCCGGCGTCGAGCATGGCGATGAGCACCGGAATCGCCGAGTAGGTGCAGAACGGGGTCAAGAAGCCCAGCGCGACACCCTTCGTGGCACCTGCCAGCCGGGTACCGCCGAGCAGGCGCCGCAGCCGGTCGAGGCCGAGCCGCCTGGCCGTGAGCTCGACGCCCCCGGCGATGACGAGGAACAAGGCGACGAGCTCGACGACCAGCCACGCGACGCCGACTGCCGCGGTGGCACTCGATGAGGACATGACCGCGTCAGCCGTGCCATGGCGCGGCCGCGAGCGGGTCACCGACAGCGCGGGGCAACCTGCCCATGACGACATCCGCGGCCGCGGGGAACGAGGTCAGGCAGTCGTCATTGATCCGGTAGTGGCTGGCCGTGCCAACGTGATCGACGAAGACGAACTCCAGGTCCGCCAGGCGACGTAGGTGCGCCGAGACGGTCGACTGGCCGACGCCGACCGCGGCGACGACCTCCCCAACCGTCAGTGGCCGTCCAGTGCGGGCCAGCAGGTGCAGGATCTGGATCCTTGTGGCGTCGGCAAGGCACCGGAACCAGCTCGCGTACACCTCGGCAGATGGCCGGTCAAGCACGCCAATCCTCACTCTTAATCGTTCATCGACGATGAAAGATTAATACCGGACGCGGCTGCCCGCAACGCCTGGATGCGCCGGGACGGCGACGGCGGAGGCGAAGCTCCTGTCGCCTCCGCCGTCGAGCGTCGCCGAGAACAGCAGTGTCTGACCGTCGTGCGCGGTCCGGTTGAGCAGCCGCCGCACCTCTGGCAGCCATCTCGGCCATCCGATCGGCCTCATCGAGCACAACTGTCCGCACATGACCAAAATTGATGTGTTGCGTCGCACCAGATCAGCGAGCCGGCCAGGGCACGCGACGGCGATGTCGCACCGACCCTGAGCCGCCGCCGGTCGCGCGCGATGTTCGTGCCGCCGTAGAAGGTGGCGACTGAACGGCCGCGCACATCCGGCAGCGGCTGGAGCACCGCGGCGATCCGCGCAGCGAGCTTGCGCGTCGGCACCAGCACCAGCGCGCTGGAGCACCCGGGAGTGCTGCTGGTGGCGCGCAGCAGCCAGCGGAAATCGAGAAGGCGAGGGTGTTGCCCGCACCGGTCGTGCACGCCCGCAGAGACCGCGGCCCGTGATGGTGTCGAACAGCGCAGCTGCCTAATCAGACGGGAAATGCAGCGGTGATGCCGTCGCGGCCGAGCGCCTCGTAGAGATCGCGGGGCACGCCGACTGGGCAGAGGTTGTCATGACTGGTCTCATGTTCTGCCGCCTGACGCGGCGATGTCGTGTCTCGCCAGCGACCCGGTCGGTCGTGCCGGTCGGGACGGACCGCCGCGATGCCGGTGCATGGCGACCCGTGTCCGTCGGACCAGCACGCCCCCAGTCGAGACAGTCAGCGACGATTGAGGTTGGGCGCCTTTCGGGTTCGGCCCGCCGGTGACGGGGCCATGCGGCGCGCATGTCTGGACGACGCGATCAACGGGCCGTCTGCATTGCGCGGCCTACCGATTTCACCGCCTTCTGCGCGGGGCCTGTGGTCACCCGCACCCGCAGGCAGCGCGGCGGCTCACGAGGTCATGCGACGCTTGAGGATCGCGATGTACGCGGTCCTCGGCGAAGGATCGGTGGGCGCGTCCGATCCGGAGGCCGGGTGCTCGTCGCGAACCGTGTCGAATGCGAGCAACTGCCAGCCTTCGGCACCCCACTCGTTGAGCTTGCGCTGCAGTCCCTCGGCATCCGGTAGGCGCGCTTGGCGCCGCCACTCCATGCCGAACACCTCGACACGGTGCTCCCATCGATCGTCCATCTCTCCGACTCCCTGCATCATTCCCTGCGACAAGTCTCTCATGGCCGCGAGATCCCGACGCTACGCTGACCAACGGACACACCATGACGCCACTCGGGTGCACTCCAGACCGGAGCGCCAATGGACAACACGACAGCCGCGAGTCGGCAGCGTCTGGCCGACTACCTCTACGAACAGGCGCGCTGGCGGGACCTTAACGCAGAAGAGCACCCCGACGACGATCGCAACCGCCGAAGTGCCGATGGCCTCCGGTCCCTGGCCAGCCACGTCCACAACCTCGACGACGACGACGAACGGCTGTTCGTACTCGCCGCGCTCGACGCGGACCACGACGACGCGTTCCGGCCGGGCGTCGAGGCCGAGCGGCTCACCCGGCGGTTCCACTACGACCTACGCAACGAGAGCCCGGACGCCTGGTTCGAGCGGTTCATCGACGCCCTGTCGCGTGACCGCGGAACGCGCCATCAGTAAGCAGGTCGAGGCTGTCTCGTGTGCGACCGGCGGCCCTGAAGCAGGCGCCAGGGGACCGTCGGACGAACGGTGTAATGAGCGTCGGCGGTGTCATGCGGTTGCGGGGAATGCGCCCTTCGAAGGTTAGCGCGAAGGTGTTCAGGCGGGCCGCCAGCGGTTCATCCAGCGTTGGCGTCCTTCCCGGTCGGATCGAGGCTTCTGACGACAAGAGAAGAAACTCGCCGAGCCGCTCTTTGGCCGCCTGCTCGTCGACCGCCGTGTACAGCGGCCGCACGGCGCGCGCCATGGCGTCCCAGTCCTTGCGGGACGCCCGCTTAAGGTGTGCGGATCAGGTGCCGCACGCACGTCTGGACCACCGCCAGCGGCCAGGTCGCGGTGATCGCATCCGGCGGGCCCGGTCAGCCCGTCGCACACCACGATGCACACGTCGGTGGTGCCCGCGGTTCTTGATCTCCTTCAGGACCTGCAGCCCCAGAACTTGGCGCCCTCCCCACCGGCGCCGACCCACAACCCGAGGATGTCGCGTGGCCCGTCGACCGTGACCCGATGAGGTGTACACGGGCCGGTTGGTGACCTGCCCGTCGCGGATCTTGACCACGATCGCGTCGATGAACACCGTCACATGCCGTGTTCGCGGAGGTGGGCGACGACGGACCGCCAACGGTCGCGCTCGCCTTCGCGGAGGAGCCGAAGGCGGGCGACGGAGTCACGCAGCAGAGCGGCACCGAGATCTACGTCGCACCGGAACTCGTTGACACGCTCGCCGACCACGCGCTAGACATCGAACACACCCCCAACGGTCCACAGCTTGCCCTTGTGCCGCAACGTGACGTGGAGCAGTAGGCCTCCGGCACGGTGCTCCGTCGCACTGATCCGCGCTCGGGCCTGATCAGCCGCGACGCCTGATCCGCTCCCTCTGAAACGCCGGGTGAAGCGGATTCCCGGTCGTCGCCGACCGGGCAACGGGTGTCAGGCGTCAGGACGCGGCCGCTCGGATCGATCAATTCACAGGGGGCCACCGTCTGAAGGGGTAAGCGCGTTACACTGGAGGGCTCTCCGCCCGCTGGGAGCGCGCTGGAACTGCTGAGGGCCGACACGACACGGGTCCCGGTATTCGTTCGCCCGCGACGCCAGGGGATCGACGACACCTCGGAGCAGCCATGTTGCGCACACGGACGTCGATGAACGAGCTCTCGTCCGACGAGTGCCTCGATCTGCTCACGACCCGCCGGCCGCGCGTCGGACGGCTGGCGTTCGTCGACGCCGGCGGGCCCGTCGTCTTCCCCATGAGTTACATCGCCGACGGCAACCTCATCTACTTCCACACCGCACCCGGCAGCACCCTGCTCGCTGCATTGGAGATGCGGCAGGTGACCTTCGAGATCGACCATGTCGAGAACGTAGCCGAGCCGGGAACACCACCGGCGCGGGAGCAGAGTTGGAGCGTGTTGGCCTTCGGTCGTTTGCGCACGCTCACGGACGAGGACGAGCTTGCCCAAGTACGTCGGTCGCGACTTCGACCGTGGGCAGATGACGAAGACTCCTACTACCTTCGCATGGACGTCGCAACATTGGCCGGCCGCCGCTTCCTCTGACTGACCCCTGATCCGGAGTCGCTCCCCCGTGTCGTCATCAACTGGTGACGCTCGGGTGGTGTTCTGGGTTCTGGTCCCCACCGGGCTCACGCGTGGCCCTTGCGGAATGAGACTTCGGCTACCTCGATGCTCGTGGAGATGGTCTCGGCGCCGCATCTGTGGCGTGAGGACTACAAGCCGATCTCGACTGGCGGGCGACGGGCATTGTGGCGGGCCAGGCTGCGGAGTCGCGGTCCTTGTGCAGGGTGCCATTCGTGCCCGGTGACTGGTCGACGGCGAACGCGTGGCCACGACGCTGTCCGATGGCGTCGATCCAGGCGCGGTCGTGGGTGGCGTAGATGCGGGTGGACAGTCGTCCGCGGGACAGGGCGACGTAGGCGCGTTCGGCGCTCGCCGACGCGGAGGGTGTGAAGAAGGCTGTCGTCGATGGTGGCGCCTTGGGCGGTGTCGACCGTGCGGGCGTACCCGTAATCGACGTGCTTGCCGGCGTACTCGGCGGGAGAGTCACGCGCGAGGGTCAGTCTGGGGTGCGGTCGCGGCGTCGAGTCCGATCGTGATTCGGCGGCGGTTGGCAGCCCTGACGTGGCCGGTCATGCCGTTGCGGACCGCGATCGTTGTGCCATCGGGCCGGTGTGTCGGGGTTGCGGCACAGGACGATCTCGTCCCTGACGGCGAGTGTGATGGCGCGGTGGTCGTGGGGCTGCAGGAAGACGCGTGAGCGTCTGGCGACGTCGCCGCGGGCGACGAGTTGGGCGCGGGCCAGCCGGTTGAGTGTCGGCGACGGTGACACGTTCGGTGGCGAGCATGAGCACCTGGTCGCCTGCGAAGCGTCAGCCAGTCATCAACCATCGCCGCCCACGCGTCGTGGTCGGACGCCGCGCCCTGCGCGCGGAGCAAGGCGACTGCTGCCGTAGGTTGGTGGTCGCGGAGGAGTTCGGGGGGCGTCGCGATGGACCGGGTCGCGGAACCGGTGATTCTGTCCGAGGACGGCCGAGCCGCTGAACGAGGGCGTAGTGGCCACCGCCGACATCGACCGACGGGATATGGCAGGTGATCGCCGACGTCGACGACCTTGCCGTCGACCGCATCGACGGCGCGCTGCGGAGCGAGACGGCTGCGGGTGGGGTCATGGCCTCGTAAGGACCACCACGACACCCTTGGGCAGCGTGCGTCGGCCGTGTCGAGGTTCGGTGAGGAGTCGATCGACGGTGGAGTGGAGGCGTCGCTGATGCCACGTGGTGGGCCGGACGGAGATATATTGATAGATGTCGATGTGCTATCCTGCCAGTACATCGACGCTCGTCAATGTATCGGGCATACTGGGGACATGACGACGACGGACGAACGCGTTACCGCCGACTGCTGCGTGCCGCTGCTCGACGCTCCGATCACCGAGACCGATGCGCAGCAGATGGCACAGCTGTTCAAGGCCCTGGCGGACCCGGCCCGGCTGCGGCTGTTGTCGCTCATCGCGGCGCGGCCTGCGGGGGAGGCGTGCAACTGTGATCTCGTCGAGCCGGTTGGCCTGTCGCAACCGACGGTGTCGCACCACCTGAAGGTACTGCACGACAGCGGGCTGCTGGACCGGGAACGGCGTGGTCAGTGGGTCTACTACCGCGTCCGCCGCGACCAGCTGGAGATGATGCGCTCCGCCCTGGCGTAGGCCGATCGGTCGGCTCGCCACCCTGCAGCACGGCGCCCCAGGTTATTGATGAACGTCGATGCGTGCGCTACCTTCGATATAGATGAACGTCGATGCGCCCCTAGGCGCAGGAGTGGCAACGATGAGCGACGTGCGTGGCGACGACCTACGCGAGCAGGTCCGGCGGCGGTATGCGGCGGCGGCCACCACGACGACCCCGGTCGGTGGCGACTGCTGTGGAGGTGGCTGCGGGACCACGGCGGCCGAGGACTTCGGCGTCGCGCTTTACTCCGTCGAGGAGCGGTCGGTGCTGCCCGAGGCGGCGGCGCTGGCCAGTCTCGGTTGTGGCAACCCAACTGCGGTCGCCGCCATCGCCGAGGGGGAGACGGTGCTTGACCTCGGATCGGGCGGTGGGATCGATGTCCTGCTGTCCGCCGCCAGGGTGGGACCAACCGGGTTCGTCTACGGCGTGGACATGACCGACGAGATGCTAGACCTCGCCGGGCGCAACGCTGCCGACGCCGGTGTGGACAACGTCGAGTTCCGCAAGGGTGACATCGAGGCGTTGCCGCTTCCCGACATGTCCGTCGACCTGATCATCTCCAACTGCGTCGTCAACCTGTCGGTTGATAAGCCGGCGGTGTTCGCCGAGATGCACCGAGTGCTTCGAGCGGGGGGCCGCATAGGTATCAGCGACGTCGTCGCCGAGGACCACCTCAGCGCCGACGAGCGAGCCGAGCGAGGCAGCTACGTCGGCTGTATCGCTGGCGCCCTGTCGTTCGCCGAGTACCGCGATGGGCTGGCCGCCGCGGGCTTCGACTCCATCGAGATCGAACCGACGCGCAGCGTCGTCGACGACATGCACAGCGCGGTCGTCCGCGCAACGAAGCCTTTGCGTCATGCCTGACTCAGGCGCTGGCGCCGCCAGGAGAACGAGGCCGGGGCCTCATGCACCATGAAGACCCGGGGGTGGCCGATACCCGGACGGTGTGACGGTACCTGCGCGTGACCCTGGGTGTGGGCGCTAGGCTGCCTCGGACAGAAACCATGCGCTGCGGGCGGTTTCCGTCCACGATCATGTCGGCGGGTCGTCGACCGGACAGAAGCCCGCCGGGCCATGGCGTGACGATCCCCATGATCACCTCCCCACCGGCCACGGCCCGGCGCGAGTCGTGCGACGTCGACGATCAGCGGCGCTCGCGCCTGGGAGGACCTCGGCTGCCTCACGGTCGGGTGCCGATGCCTTCAAGTGCATGGCGCGAGGTGGTTCAGTCAGCCGTCGGACGGCAGCGTGCGGCCGACCACGACCCAGTACATCACGAAGAGGCGACCAGTACGATCGTGCCGACAGATTCCACCGATCCCTCTGCCACGCCCCCAAGTACGAACAGCAGGGGCGGGAGCGGACCAGCCACAGCATCGCAACTGCCGCACGCCGGGGCAGGACGGCCGGCACGATGGACGTGACCGCCTGCAGTGTCAGCGCGATCGGCATCGTCAGCACGCCAAAGGCCATCGCTGCCATTGGGCCGAGCGACCCAACCCGACACACCGTTCTCGTCGATTCCGAGCAGCGTCCCGACGCGACCGGGAGGAAGACCGGCGGGGCCCGCGAGCGCGACCGACGACCACCAGACGGCTGCCCGCAGACCCCGCGATGCCTGCGGTGGGCGAGCAGGAGGCCCTGGCAGCACACCGCGACCTGCACGACGGTGGGCACCAGGGTCGGTTCGTCTGTGGACGACGGCGTGGGCGACCAGTGCGGCGAGCAGCGGGTTGACGAGCACGGCCGCTGCGCCGGGGCTGCCGATGAAGACGCCACGCCACGGTTGCTGCGGTCAACGGGACCACGAGCCCCACACGGATGCGGTCATTGGCCCGTGGCGTCAAGCCTCTGGCCGATGGCAGCGTGTCGGCCGCGCAGCGCGGTGGCGAACACGATGACCCGGCGAGCGGGAAGACGTACGTCCACTACCACGGCACGGCCGGCAGCACCCCCGCGGTGATCATCAGGTCGCCGCGCATCCCCTGATGCCGGCGGACCGCCAGGCCGGCGATGACCACCAGGCCCCGGCGGCGGCGATGATGCGCGCGATCAGGCCTCCGACGGTGGGGTCCTCGAGTGGCGTCGACACGCCGGTGCCGCCTTCGATCCCGCCAATCACACAGGCCAGGGCCTGCCACCACGTCCGCCGCAGCCATGACCACATGTGTGCGCCCCTGACGTCGCTGGCCGGCCGCGCGTGGCCGCCAGCTGGGCGCGTCGCCACCACAGGTCGCTGACCATGCCCACCACGACCCGGCGGACGATCGACGCCGCGACCAGAGCTGAGGTGGTCTCGATCGTCGCCGCCCACGCCCGCTGCTCCCACACATCCGAACGGATCTCGGCTCTCCACCGGCCGGCGACCAGGGCCGGCAGCGCCGCGGTGTAACGGTCGACCCGCCAGCGGGCGAACGCGTCGGCACGGTCGATCCCGCTCATGTGCCCGCACGCCCCGGCCGGCGGCCGGGCGTCGCGGCGGCTTGCTGCGCGCGCCATCCGGCCAGCGCCCGCTCGCCGGCGCCGGTCACCTCGTACAGCCAATGCCGCGGCCGGTCCTCCTCCGCGGCGATCGTGGGATCCTCCCACTGGGAGGCCAGCAGCCCGCGATCTTCCAGGCGGCCCAGTGCCTTGTACAGCGTGTCGTGCTACGTCAACGACCGCGCCCCTGCACCCTCGGCGAGCGCCTTGGCGAGCTCGAACCCGTGGAACCGCGGCTGCCCGAACCGCTGCGCTGCGATTACGGTCGCGAGGATCTCGACCTCGAGCCGCAGCAGGGTTTCGGGCTTGCGACGCACGATGCACAGCATGATGATCATCGAACACGTGCGGGTGATCATGTATCACGCGTGATACGCTACTGGTCATGAGTGAAGTCAATGTGCGCGAACTCCGCAACCATGGCAGCGAGGTGCTCGACCGCGTCACCCGCGGAGAGACACTGACCGTTACCCGCGCCGGGGTCCCAGTGGCAGAGCTCCGGCCGCTGCCGCGCAAGGCGACGGCCGCCTCCGCGTTGCTCGCGAGATGGCGCCGACTGCCATACGTCGACCCCGATCAACTGCGCAGCGACCTCGACGGCGTCATCGACGCCGGCCTGTGAGCGAACCGGCCGTCCATGGGCTGTTGGACACCAACACGGTGATTCTCCTGCCGCAGCTCGACGACCCATCGATGCTGCCCGCCGAGCCGCTCATCAGCACCATCACGCTCGCAGAGCTCTCCGTTGGCCCGTTGGTCGCGACCAGCGAGGAACAGCGCGCCGCCAGACAGGCGCACGTACAGCAGGCCGAAGCCGACTTCGACGCGCTGCCGTTCGACACGGCGGCGGCCCGAGCATTCGGACGCGTGACGGCGTCGCTGCGGCGCGCAGGTCGCAAGTCCAGCGCACGGGCGTATGACGCGATGATCGCAGCGGTGGCCATCGCCAACGGTCTGCCGATCTACACCGTCAACCCGAACGACTTCTCAGGCATAGACGACCTCGACGTCGTGGCCGTCCCGCATCCGCAGACCGCCCGATAATCGTGGCCGGTCCCGCATCCGCAGACCGCTCGATAGCCGTGGACGCCGCGACATACGTCAGCCTCGGGGGGTGTTCGGGACGCCGCCGGTGCGGCTTGTCGGTCATCTGCCTGATGGGCGGGCGCGGACGTGCATGCGTTCGCCGTCGGGACCGAACAGGGTGAGGAGCTCGACCGGCCCGGGTCCAGGGTTGCTCAGGGCGTGGGGGACCCGGGTGTCGAACTCGGCGACCTCGCCGGCGTCGAGCTGCAGGTCGTGCTCGCCGGCTGGAGCCGCAGCCGGCCCGATAGCACGTACAGCCATTCGTGTCCGGTGTGGACCTGCAGCTGGGGCTCGGCGGCGCCGCGCGGGCGGTGGTGGGGGGATGATCACCTTGTAGGCCTGCAGCGTCCCCTGGTGGCGCGTCAGCGGGTGGAACGTCGTGCCGTTGCGGGTCAGCGGCCGCGTGCGGACGCGCGGGTCGGGCGCGGTGGGTGTGTCGACGAGCTCGTCGAGCGGCGCCCGGTACGTGCGCGCCAACGGCAGCAGGTGCTCCAGCGCTGGTCGGCGTTGACCTGACTCGAGGCGCGACAGTGTGCTGATCGAGATGCCGGTCGCCTCGGCGACCTGTTCGAGTGTGCGGACCTGGCGTTGACGCAGTGATCGCAGGCGGGGGCCGATGGCGTGCAGCGCGGCGGCGAGGTCCTCGTCCATGCCTCCACTTTGCCGTACCGGCAGAGAACGTTGCAGCTGTCGCCCGAGCCGCGCAGAGTTGCCGCTGGAGGTGATGGACATGACCGATGCGTCTGATGCGCAACCGATCGGCGGACACACGGGCACCTGGGACGTGGCGGTGATCGGAGGCGGCGCAGCCGGGCTGAGCGGCGCTGTGGCCCTGGCACGATCCCGTCGCAGCGTGCTCGTGATCGACGCGGGACAGCCCCGCAACGCACCCGCCGCGCATCTGCACAACTACCTGTCGCGGGATGGCGCCGCGCCATCGCAGCTGCTGTCGGCCGGCCGCGACGAGCTCACCGGCTACGGCGGACGGATCGTGACCGGCACCGTCACGTCGGCCGCGCGGACGGACGGAGCGTTCCGTCTCGAGCTCGGCGATGGATCACCGGTGTTGGCACGTCGGCTGCTTGTGGCCACGGGACTCGTCGACGAGCTGCCCGCTGTCAACGGCGTGGCACAGCGGTGGGGTCGCGACGTGCTGCACTGCCCCTACTGCCACGGCTGGGAGGTCCGCGACCGCGCGATCGGCGTGCTGGCCACCACGCCGCTGACCGCCGAGTGGGCGTTGCTGTGGCGGCAGCAGAGCGCGGATGTGACCCTGTTCACGCACACCGCACCGCCCCCCGACGACGCCCAGCGGGAACGGCTCACAGCACGCGGCGTGCGTGTCGTCGACGGGCGCGTCGCCGACCTCGACGTGCACGACGACCGCCTGACAGGCGTGCGGCTCGACGATGGACACATCATCGAACGTGACGCGCTCGCCGTCCAGCCGACGTTCGCCGCGCGCATAGACGTGCTCGCTGGGCTGGGTCTATCGGCCACCGAGCAGCTCATCGGTGATCACGTTGTCGGCACGTTGATCGCAGCCGATGACAGCGGCGCGACCGACGTCGCCGGCGTGTGGGTAGCGGGCAACGTCGCGGACCTGCGCGCCATGCTGATCAGTTCGGCGGCCACCGGCGTGCACGCCGCCGCGGCGATCAACCACGATCTCGTGGCCGAGGACGCCGACCGGGCGGTCGAGCGGCACCGCGCCGAGCGGGCGCTGCAGACCACCGTGCGCGCTGGTGACACAGCCGACAGCTACTGGGACAGGTTCTACACCGAGCCGCACCAGCACTGGTCAGGCGAAGCGAACGCGGTCTTGGTCCGCGAGACAACGGACATGACCCCGGGAACCGCTCTCGACCTCGGTTGCGGCGAAGGTGGCGACGCGATCTGGCTCGCGCAGCACGGCTGGATCGTCACCGCCGTCGACATCGCCCGGCCGGCCCTGCAGCGCGCCCGCGAGCGGGCGGCCGCCGCCGGCGTCGGAGACCGGATCTCTTGGCTACGCCACGACCTCGCGCACTGGCAACCGACCGGCGCCTTCGATCTGGTGTCGGTCCACTATCTGCACTCGCCGAGCGATCTGCCACGTGAACGCATCCTGCGCGCCGCCGCATCCGTCGTCGCGCCAGGCGGTGTCCTGCTCATCGTCGGACATGCCGGCCCGCAACCCGCACATGTCGACGCCGAACCGGGCACGGACTTCCCGACACCCGACGAGGTGCTCGCCGACCTCGACCTCGAGCCCACACGATGGCAGGTCGAACGCGCCGCCGACATCCCGCGCGACACCCCGGGTGATAACGACAACCCGCACACCCAGACCGACGCGGTCGTGAAGATCCAACGCCTCGCCCCGTCACCACGAGCATGATGCCAGCCGCGCCGTATCCCCGGCTGTCCTATGTCGATGAGGGATGTCACGATCGCGCCTTGGGGGACGATGACGGTCCAGCAGTACGTCTGCTTTCGCCCGGCGTCACTTGAGAGGCGAGTCAGCTGACCGGTGTGCGATGGTCGTCGCACGTCCGCGTCACCGAGGTTGCGCGATGCCCACCTCGGGGCTACCCATGAAGTTGGTCGTCCCTCTCAAAGTGCGCTCGTCCCACTCACGGACGGCTGTCGGCAGGTTCGGTTGTAGGGCCGACGGGGAAGGCGTCGTCGGACTCGACCGGGGTCAGGTTGCGCCGCGCAACGGAACACGCGAAGTCGACCCACTGCTCCGGCCTGATGTCCCAGGCGTAGAACGCGCCGTCGGCGGCGGCGATCAGCACCGTGTTGCCGTCGGGGAGGTAGCTCGGGAACGCAGTGACGCCGGGTCGGCCGGGCGCCACGGTGCCGATGTGCTCGCCTGTCCGGGCGTCACACAGGCCGACGCGGCCATCCCCGCCGGCGCTTGCGAACATGGAGCCGTTCGGAGCCTAGTTGATCATCCACACCGTGTTCTTGTGGCCGATCACCGGCGGCCTGACCCACTCGTCCGTCGCTGCGTCGAGCACGCCGACCTGACCGGTCAGGCCGGCGACCGCGGCGCGCGTGCCGTCCGGTGAGAAAGCGGCGAAGGTGGGATGGAAGCCTACCTCCCCCGAACGGAGGACCCTGGCGTCCTCCAGGTTGACCACGTGGAACCGCTCGTCCCAGGTCAGGGCGAACGCCGTGCGCTGATCGGAGGCGACGAACGCCCAGCGCATCCGTTCGGCGAGCCGCACGGGGTCGGTGACCGGTTCCAAACGCTCGGCGTCGATCAGGTACAGCGCGCCGGCTCGCTCCCCGACCAGCAGCCGCGTGCCGTCGGTGGTGTAGTCGAGCGCGCCGATGTGACCGTCGCCCAGCGCGCGGTCCGCGATGAGCGTCGGCTCGCTCGTGCGTGTGTCCCACAGCCGACATGGCCGTCGCGACCGGCGGTGGCCAGGCGCCTGGAGTCGGTCGGTCGCCACGCCACCGCGCCGAACTCGCCGTGTCCGGTGTCGATCACCTGCCCAGCCCGGCCGCGGTCCACATCTACGAGCTGCAGCGTCGCGCCATACCCGCCGAATGCCGTGGTCTGGCCATCCGGGGCGGTCGGGCCATCACTTCACCCAGGGCCTCGTAGTCGAGTTGCACCTCGGCGCGGCGTGGGATGAAGCGCCGGGTACCTGTGAGGTCCCAGGCCAGCACCGCGCGATCGGTCGACGCGGTACAGCGTCGCGTCGTCTGCGCTGAATGCGAGGCTTCCCACTCCCTCTGCGTGCCCACGAAGCTGATCCACGGGCTCGCCGGTGGCAATAATCCCAGACGATCGCGGTCTGATCGGTCGACGCCGATGCAAGCAGCGTGCTGTCGTGGGAGAACCGGAGTTCGTTGATGTCCTCGGTATGGCCTTGCAGGCGGCGCTGCTGCAGCGTCGCCGCATCGAGGATGACGATCTCGTCCCCGTCCGCACCGCCACCTGCGTGCCGTCCGGGCTGAGCACCATCGCGGTGACGTTGTCTCCGTCGTGCGGCGTCGCCGTCCGCTGGCGACGTCGCACACGCGGCCAGGAAGCGCCCATCCCCCCTTGTATGCGACGTCGAGCGCGCTGGACCGTTCGGCTGACCGCCGAGCTGCCTTCGCTGCGGCTGGTGCGCGGATCGAGGAGGACGGGGAGCGGGTCGATCTTGATGGAGATCGGAAGTGGCGTCCAGTCGTTGGCGACCACCGCCAGCTGCTCGCCGTCGGGACTGAATTCCAATGTCCACGCCGGGTCGCGCACCGTCCCGACCTCGTCGAGCGTGACACGGTTGAGGAACGTCACGCCGTCGAAGGGATCGGCGACGGCGATCACGTCGCCGTCGGGACTCGCGGCGGCCGTCAGCGGCGGTCTGCGGTGGCGTGTGGCACCGATGAGTTGCGGGTCGCGTGACAGCGCGCCGAGCAGGTGGCACGTGTGTCGGGCGAGTCGTCGAGGCGGACGCCCTCGACGGCAAGCAGCTGCGAGCGGTCGTGGGTGACCAGCGCCTGCGAGCCAACGCGGCGGGCATCGGCAGCGCGGGCAGCGGTGGCCGCGTGGTCGGCCTGCTGCCACGCCTCCAGTCCAGCGAACGACAGCTGCTGCGAGCATGATGGTGGCTCCGGTCAGCAGCTGACGTAGCCGCCGGTTGACCCGTACCTGATGGCGAGCGCGCTCCTCGGCGGCGCGGCGCTCGGCGTCTGCCAGCGCCTGACTGGCGTGGAAGAACGCCACTCCGTCGGGTTGAGGTCGGGCTCCGCGCGGTCCCGCCACTCGATCGCGCGCGTCAGCCGCACGCCCCCGGTACCGCTCGCTGTCGGGGCGGCCCAGCGCGTGCCACGCATCGGCGGCGATAGTCAGGTGGCGCAGGATCCGCTGGCCGTCGACGTCGTCGTCCAGCCAGGCACGCAGCCGCGGCACGCGCGCACAAGCGGCGCGTGCGCCAGCTCGACGGTGCCGTCGTCGCTGGTCAGCAGCCGCTATGCGACGAGTTCTTCGATCAGCTCCTCTGCCTGGCGTCGGCGGTCAGCAGCCGCCCGCGGCACCCGGGCACGCACCGGCTCGCCGTCGACGGTAGGCGACACCAGGCGCAGCAACAGGTGCGCAGCACCACCCGTTGCGCGTCCGGTACCTGTTCATAGACGTGCTCGGCGGTCTGCGCGACCGCACCGCGGATGCCACCGCTGGCGCGATACGCGTCGACGGTGAGCGTCCGGCCCTCCCTCCGCTGCCGGGTCTGGCGCAGCGCGTGTGATAGCAGTGGCAGCGCCCGGCTCGCGTTCGACCTCTCGGACCAGCAGATCGACCAGTCCCGGCTCGAGCAGGAGGCCTGCCTGGCGGGCACGACCCAAGCCCCGAGCGGAGGGTCCGCTCGCTGACCCATCGACCCGGACCTTCGATCACCACACGTAGGTTCGTCTCCGCCATGGGTCCTAGGAGATGCAGCCCGGCTCCTACTGTCTGTCCCTAGCCTCCGCCATCCGCCTCGGTGATGCTGTCGTACACAGACACGGATTGCCCAACGGGCAGTGGAGGCGCGAGGAGGCGCAGATGGCCAATGTCCAGCCGCTCCGCAGGGAGGACCTGCCCCAGTACGAGGATCTGTTCAAGATCTACGAGCAGCAGATGGGTTTCGTGCCCAACAGCTTCTTCACCATGGCCCGGCAGCCCGAGATCCTCGACGCCTTCCGACAGCTGATCCTGACGGTGTGGACCACCGGCGCTGTCGATCCTCAGCTCAAGCCGCTGATCGCTCTGATGACCAGCCATGGCGCCGGTTGCCGGTACTGCCAGGCACACGAGGTTGCGCGTTCTCATCAGGCAGGTGTGTCGCTGAATAAGACCGCCGCGATCCATGACTTCGAACGCAGCGACCTGTACAGCGACGCGGAGCGCCTCGCGCTGCGGCTCGCCCTGGCCGCGGGACAGAGCCCCAACGCCGCGACCCCAGAGCACTTCGAGGACCTGCGACGCCACTTCGACGAAGGGCAGATCGTGGAGATCGTCGCGGTGATCGCAGCGTTTGGATTCCTCAACCGCTGGAACGAGACAATGGCGACCGACCTGGAACCGGAGCCGCTGGCACTGGCGCAACAGACCCTCCAAGGCCTGGCCTGGGAACCAGGTCGGCACATGCGTTCGCAGCGGTAGTCACGCGCACTCTCAGCCTGGGGGCGCGCTTGGATGTCATACGTGCGCAAGGACGCCCTCGAGCGGCCGAGGCACGCTGGTGAGATCCAGTGCGTCGACGAGCAGACGCGCGTACTGGATCTTCCGACCGGCCGACCGGAGCGGGTGCCCATGAAGCGCCGAAGCTGCCGTTCGCTGCTTCGTCCCCGTTGCGCAGGTTGCCTCTGGAACGTGCGGAACGAACCAAGCTCGCGCTGAGCGTCGATGACGCGTTCCACGGAAACGACGCCAAGGGAGCGGATCAGCTCGTCCTCCAAGTCCTCAACACAAATATAGAAACCCAGTGCCTCCATCTCGGCGTGGGTGAGGTTGGAGCCGAGGCCGGCCCGGCCGAGACCGCGCTGGAAGTCGCTCGTCTCTGCGGCGTCGCACAGGCCCGCCACTGTGACGTCAAGTCCATTCGGGCCAAACCGGTCCAGGAAGCGCGCAATGTTGGACGCACCTCCCATCGGCACGATGGAAACCCCCTCGGCACCAAGGTCCCGTCCGCGCCGCTCCGCCAGCGCTTCCAGCGCGTGCTGGTCGCTGATGCCCTCCACGAGGACGACTGCGCGCGGCGTCCTGCCGGCGACCAGCGCCGCCGTCACCGCACGCTCCAGCAAGATCCCACCCCGGCAGCCGCCCGCTCGACGGTTGCTTTGTGTTCGCGCTGCTGCTGCATGTCCTAAGCATCGCAGCCTCGACACCGCGCCGCGGCCCCGGTCGATGCGATTCGAGATCCCCTGACTACGGGTGGGTGTGGTACGCCGTCGAGGGCGCGTGGTCGACGTCGGCGAGCCGATCGTCGACCGAGGCCTTGGCGGCAATCCGCTGTTGCACGGTCGGTCCGATGAGCCGGGCGGACGTGCGCACCGAGATGGTGAACGCGAAGAACAGACCGAAGTCCTGCACAGCCGGCATGCTGGTGACGAACAGGCCGGGGATGTTGGTCTGGAAGTGATCGTCGAGGCGTGGGTACCCCCTTTCCAGCGCCAGGCGGGGCAGCAGGTTCCCGGCGGCCAGTAGGGGGATGCGGGTCATGTCGACCTTGTAGCCGGTGGCGAAGATGACATGGTCGACGGTGATCGTCTCGTCGTTGTTGAGGGTGATCTGCAGTGCGCCGTCGGGGTCCTGGTCGCACGCGGTGATCTGGCTGTGGGGCCACAGGTGGACCGTGTCGTGGCTGATCCGGTCGGTCAGCCACGGTTCGAGCTTGAGCCGTCCTTCGGTCCAGAACCGCGCGTTGACGGCCGCCTTGTCGTCGTCGCTGAGGTTTCGGAACCAGCCGGGGCTGTCGACCATCTGGTCGACCTGCTGGTTGAACAGGACCAGTCCGAGTGGGTGAACGCGGGCGTGTCGTGGCGGTAGCAGACGTCGACCGATGCGGCCCCCTCCTCGTTGAGCAGCGCAGCCCACTCGAACGCGCTCTGCCGGCCTCCGACGATGAGGCAGCGCTTGTCGCGTAGCGAGGCCAGGTCGA
>DATHVN010000075.1 GCA_035461305.1 Euzebyales bacterium
GCTCAAGGAGGTCGCTGGCAAGGTCAGCGGCGACAACCGCCTCCGGAGGCAGGGTAAGGCCGACCAGATGATGGGCAAGCTCAAGCAGACCGGCGAGAAGGTCAAGGACGCCTTCAAGAAGTGACGCAAGGTACAGGCCGACATCAGCGCGATGAAGGCGGACGCGCCCGAGGCGAACGCCAGGCCGCCCGCGATCCTTGGCCTCTCAGCGACGTCTTCGCCGGCCCAGCCAGACTGCTTTCAGCGGCGAGCTCGGTCGACCGGTGAGGCTCTCGTCGAGCCGGCGCGAGCGTGACCGGGCGATCAGCGTGGCAGCGACGACGCAGATGACGTCTCGCGCACCCTCGGGTGCGAGTTCGACCAGAACACGTCGCAAAGCTGCTGCGCCGCGCCGTGAAGCGTTCGGCAATTCGGCACAGCTCTGCGATGCCGTCATGGCCGGCACGTTCGAGCGGTTCGATCAGCCCATCGGTACAGCAACGGATGACCGCCTGAACTATCTGTGTCACGCCTTGGTAGCGGCGCGGCAACGACGGACGTAAACCGAGAAGGCGACCATGACCGATCTCAAGCTGGCGCGCTGCGCCGCTGGGCTCGATGAGGTTCGGTGGCGGGTGCCCTGCGTTGGCCACCACCAGCCTGCCTCGCCCGGGATCGGCGACCACGTACACCATGGTGGCGATCTCGCCGGTGCGCAGCTGATCGGGCAGGGTGTCCACCCGCTTGACCACGTCGGCCGGCCCGAGGCCGGCCAGGGCGTCCGCCAGGACCGCGACATGCAGCCGTACTATCGCGGCGCCGGCTGTAACGCCGTGGCCGGTGACATCGCCCACGACCTCCTCATGGTCGCGGGCAGCGCGGGCTCCTGCGCGGCGAGCATCCAGCCTACGAAGCGCGTCGCGCGCGCCGCGTCGGGCAGGGCGCGCACCCAGCCGAGCAGGCCGTCCGCAGTCGGGTCGACGTGCTCGAAGCTGCGCAGCGTCACGACCCGGGCGTCCGGGAACTCGCTGGCCAGGCGCAGCGCCTCGGTGTATGGGACCGCGGGGTCGTTGGTGGAGTGCATGGCGACGACGCGTGCGTCGACCTCGCCGGCGACCGACACGGGCGAGAACCGCGCCAGAGTCTCCCGCACACGGTCGGGCAGGCGGTCCACGAGCGCGGCCGTGCGGTCGGGGTCGTCGTTGACCGCGACCTCGTACACGCGCCGGGCCTCATCGTCCAGGCTGTCGGGCGCGCGGCTGCCGTCCAGCGCGGCGACGACGGCGCGGGCCTGCCCGGCGCCGAGCAGCGAGGCGATGAACGACTCGAAGGAGTCCTCAGCCAGGGCGGCCGGCTCCCAGGCCATGCGCACGTGGCCTGCTGTCGCCACGCCGGTGGTCGCCGCCTGGATCACCCCGACGAAGTCCGCGTAGGCGCCGAAGACCGCGACCTGGTCGACGTCATCGAGCTCGGCGGCGGCGACCAGCGCGAGCGAGCCGCCGAACGAGAAGCCGAGCAGCTGCACCGACCCGACGCGCTCGTGGAGCGCCCGCGCGGCCGCCCGCACGCGCGTGATGTCCTCGTCGGCCAGGCGCCACTCGTACAACTCGAGCTCGGGGGTGAACACCGTCCGGCCGGACCTCGCGACGGCCGTGGCGAGGTCGCGGACGCGCTGGTCGTCGACGCCCGCCGGCGTCGCGCCGGGCACGACGAGCACCGCCGGCGCCGGCCAGCCCGGCGTGTCCAGCCGGCCCGGGACCACGCCAACCTGCGTGCGCTCCGACGTCACCGGCGGCGCCAGCGGCCGGACCTCCACGACCCCGACAGCGTCCGCGAGCGTCGGCACCGCCTTCAGCCGCGCGCGGACCGGGGGCACGACGACGACCACCAGTACGACCACGGCGACGACGACAGCAACGCAACGCATGAGGACTGATTATCCTCTTCGCTGGCGGTGGATGGGGTCAGAGCACCCAAAACTCCCACGGCGTCCGGCCGTAGGCCACTATCGTTCCGTCGGGGTGCGGTTGGACCGCGACCGGCCGGGCGCGGGGCGTGCCGCAACATCGCAGCAGCCGGCGAGGCGGCACG
>DATHVN010000076.1 GCA_035461305.1 Euzebyales bacterium
CCAAGCTCGTCACCATCGGGCAATCGACCAACGGAACGGACATCCAGGCGGTCCGGATCACGAAGAACGCGCGTGCCATCCACGACGGTCAGAAGCCGGCGACGGTCTATGTCGCAGCCCAGCACGCGCGGGAGTGGATCACCCCGGAGATGGTGCGGCGGCTGCTGCACCATGTCGTCGACAACTACGGCACCGATTCGCAGATCACCGAGCTGGTGGACACGACCGAGATGTGGTTCATCGTCGTGGCCAACCCCGACGGCTACGACTGGACGTTCGAGCCGGGCCAGCGGCTGTGGCGCAAGAACCTGCGCGACAACAACGGGGACGGGCAGATCACACCCGGTGACGGCGTCGACCCCAACCGGAACTTCCCGACACGGTGGGGCTATGACAACGAGGGCTCGTCGCCGCAGGCGGGCAGCGAGACCTACCGCGGACCATCGCCCGGCTCGGAGCCCGAGACACAGGCCCTCGACAGCTTCATGGGGCGGCTGCGACCCGAGTTCCTCGTCAATTACCACTCCGCCGCCGAGCTGCTGCTCTACGGCGTCGGATGGCAGGTCGCGACGCCGACGCCCGACGACGTGATCTACGAGACGCTCGCGGGTGACGACGAGACCCCGGCCGTCCCGGGCTACGACCCCGACATCTCCGCCGAGCTGTACACCACCAACGGCGAGACGACCGAGCACATGCAGGCCGCGTACGGCGTCCTTGGCTTCACCCCCGAGATGTCGACCTGCCAGACCGTGTCCGCCGCGGACCCGAACGATGAGTGGGAGCCGGCGGCCTGCGCGAGCGTGTTCAACTTCCCCGACGACGAGGAGCTCGTCCAGGATGAGTTCGAAAAGAACATCCCCTTCGCACTGGCCGTGGCGGAATCGGCCGAGGATCCCGCCGACCCGGTGTCGGTGGTCGGGCGGACCGCCGAGGACTTCCGTGTCGACCCCTTCGGCGTGTCCTACGGCGACCCGCAGACCGTGGCCGTCGTCGCCAGGCGCGACCTGGAGGACGTCCGGCTGCGCTACCGCATCAGCGGCGGTGCCGCGCGGTCGGTGCGGGTCGAGGAGTGGCAAGGGGGTGAGCGCTACGGCGACGCCAACGACCGCTACTACGCCGAGTTCCGAGCCGACGTCAGTGGCGCTGGTGCCGGGGACCAGGTCGAGGTGTGGTTCACCGGCGTCAAGCCGGGTGCCGGGCCGGTCGAGAGCGAGCGCTTCACCTACACGCTGGAGCAGAACACCGGCGCGGAGGTGTTGGTCGTCGCCAATGAGGACTACACCGGCGTGAACCCCGACTACCCGGACGGCGTGACTGAGCCGAAGTACGACGAGGCGCATGTCGCCGCCGTCGAGGCAGCGGGGTACGACGCCGACGTGTGGGACACCGACGCCCAGGGCGTCCCCCACGACCTCGGCGTGCTGTCCCACTACGATGCCGTGCTCTGGTACCAGGGCGACAACAGGGTCACGCAGGATCCTGAGGATCTCCTGACCAACACGCCGTTCGGGCAGCTGCCGGACCTGTCGGTGGCCGAGGAGCAGCAGTACCTGACGATGGCGGTCCGCGACTACCTCAACGCAGGCGGCAAGCTGGTCCAAGCGGCGGAGACGGCGCAGTACGAGGGGTTCGTGGGCATCAGCGACGTCGTCGGTGGGCTCTACTACGGCCTCGACGGGGCCCCGGAGGAGGAATGCGTCGTCGAGTCGGTCCCCGGCTTCTTTGAAGACTGCCTGATCCTTGCGGACGACTTCCGGCAGTACTGGCAGGGCGGCTACACCCGGACCAGCACCGGCGACGCGCAGGGATTCCAGGGGATCGCCGAGCCGATCGACGGGTCGTCCGGCACCTTCGGTGGTCCCGCGGTGGCGGACAACCCGATCGACGAGGCAGGGGTGTTCGTCCCGACCAGCGACGTGCTGCCGCCGTCGGAGTTCCCGCAGTTCGCCAGCCAGGGTGCGGCCGAGTACGTGTCGGCCACTGGTGCCAGCCCGTTCGGACCGGTGGAGGGCGAGAACTACGCTGGCGCGCTGCACCAGGACGCGTCCTACATGCGCCTGGCCAGGACGATCGACGTGCCGAGCGGGGCGTCAGCACAGCTGCAGTTCCAGCTGTCCTACAGCGTGGAAACCGCGTACGACCACGTGATCGTCGAAGCGCACACGGTCGGCCAGGACGACTGGACGACGCTGCCCGACCTGAACGCAGGCACGAGCACGGACCCGCCCGCCGAGTGCGTCGCAGGCGGGTTCCTACTGACCCTGCACCCGTTCCTCGGTAACTACCTCGGTGGCGCCGACTGCACGCAGCCCGGCCCGAACGGGGGGACCTGGAACTCCTTCACCGGTTCCAGCGGCGGCTGGCAGGAGGTCGCGGTCGACCTCTCGGCGTACGCCGGGAGTCAGGTCGAGGTGTCGATCTCGTACGTGACCGACCCTGCTGCCGCCGGGATCGGCGCGTTCGTCGACGACACCCAGGTGGTCGTGGATGGCCAGGTCGTGTCCGCGGACGGCTTCGAGGGCGCGACCAGCGAGTGGACCGTCGGCGGCCCGCCCGCCGGGAGCCCCGCGAACCAGGGCAACTGGCAGATCGGGCCACAGCTGCTGACCCTGTACGCCGGTACGTCCACGGAGGACACGCTGCTGCTCGGCTTCGGCCTCGAGCAGCTGTCGACCGACGCCGAACGCGCTGCGCTGGTGCAGTCCGCGCTCGACGGTCTGCTCACGCCGTGACCCGGAAGCCGGTGGACCGGGGCGGGAATGCGTCCGCCCGGTCCGCCGGCCGTGCGCCCGCTGTCCGGGCGGAGCAGGCGCGGTCGATGAGCGTGCGGTCCGGACGCTCGCCAAGTACCGACCCTCGGGGGTACGGGCACCGTCGCACGACGCTGACACCCCGATCAGGATGACCGCGTCCACTCCAGGAAGCGCTCGACGGGCCACGTGTTCGCGACCTGCTCGCGCGGCACCCGGCCACGGCGGGCCAAACGCACGCCCCAGCGGTGGTTGTCGAGGTCACCCAGCCGGTGGGCGTCGCTCGAGATCACGACCAGGACACCGCGGTCCGCGGCCTCGCGCAGGATGTCGGCGGGCGCGTCGAGGCGGTCGAGATGGCAGTTGACCTCGAGCGCAGTGCCGGTCTCGACGCAGGCGTCGAGCACTGCGTCGACGTCCAGCGTGATCCCCGGTCGCCGCCCGATGCGCCGCCCGGTCAGGTGCCCGATGGCGTGCACCGCCGGGTTGCGGATGGCCGCGACCACCCTGGCGGTCTGTGTGGGCACGTCGAGGTCGAAGTGGGAGTGGACGCTGGCGACCGTCCAGTCGTAGCGGGCCACGAACGCCGGGTCGTAGTCGACCGACCCGTCGGCGCCGATGTTCAGTTCGGCACCGTGCAGCACCGCCAGCCCGTCATAGGCGCCACGCAGCGATCGGATCTCGTCGCGCTGGCGTCGCACCGCGTCGCGGTCCAGGCCGTTGATGCGCAGGTCCTCGGCGTGGTCGGTCACCGCGACGTACTCCCAGCCCCGCGCGACCGCAGCGTCCAGCAGCTGGCGCAGCGTCATCCTGCCGTCGCCCGACCAGTCGGTGTGGTCGTGCAGGTCGCCACGCAGCTCACCGACCGCCGCGCACCGCGCCAGGCGGCCCTCGCGGGCGAGCGCGATCTCGTCGGTGCCGTCGCGCTGCTCGGGCGGCACGGGCTGGAGGGCGAGCGCCCGGTAGACCGCATCCGCGTCCGGGCTGTCGATCACCTCCCCGTCCGGCGCGATCAGGCTGTCGGGCGTCAGCCGCTGCGCTCGCGTGGCGGCACGGTCCGTGAGCTGGCGCCAGTGGTCAGCAGCGCAGGTCGCGTGGATCGACGCGGGTCCGAGCCGGCCGGGTGGCACGACGGTCAGCCGGACGCCCGGCCCCTCGAAGGTGCGCAGGGTGACCGCGGACCGCTCGTCGACCGCCGCGTCGCGCACCGCGGGCATGGCGGTGGCGGCCCGCAGCACCGTCGCGGGCAACGCAGCCGCAGCGACCAGGTCGATCGTGCCCACGGTGTCGGACAGTCGCCCCAGGTCGCCGGCCCACGATACCGACACCACGCCCTCCAGCCGGCGGACCATGCGGGTCAGACGCGCGGCATGCCCGACCGCGTCGACGATCGGCAACCTGTCCTCGACTGCGTCGAGGTCGAGGGCTAGGTCACGCAGTGCCTCCCGCAACCGCCGCTCGGTCGCCGGCCCGAGACCGCGGACCGTCCGCACGCGCTGCGCGTCGAGCGCAGCCCGCAGTCCGGCGACGTCGTGTACGTCCAACGCGTCGCGCAACCTGGCCACCGTGCGGGGACCGAGCCCGGGCACGCGCAGCAGCTCCTCCGCGCCGTACGGGTCCAGCGCCCGGAGCTCGTCGAGCCGCGCGATCGTGCCGGTGCGGCGGAGCTCGTCGATGCGAGCGGCCGTGCCCGCTCCGACGCCGGGCAACGCCGTCAGCTCCTCGACGGTCATCCCCAGCACGGCCTCGTCGGTGCTGGCGACCGTGTCGGCCGCGCGCCGGTAGGCGTTCGCCCGGAAGCGGCGCGAGCGGTCGTCGAGCCGCTCGCTCAGGGCGCCCAGCTCGTAGAGCAGCCGTGCCACCCGATGGTTGTCGGTCGCCATGCCGCCAGCATGCCAGCGGCCCACGACACGAACGCCACCGCGGACCCGGAGTCGCCGCCGGCCGGCGACGCTACGCCTAGCCTCGGTCGATTGGGGCCCGCACGTCGGTCACGGCGGGTGCCGCGACGCCGGTCGGCGTGGCGAGGTCACCGCCCGATGTCGTGCCCAGCAGCGCGTCGCCGGTCGTGTAGGCGGTCTCGCCGTGCTCGGCCAGGTCCAGGCCGGTGTCCTCGGTGTCGGAGGCCACACGGACGCCCAGCGTGACAGCGAGCACCTTCACGATCGCGAAGGTGACCACGAACGAGTAGACGATCGTGACCGCGTTGGCCAGCACCTGCTCCACCAGCAGGTCCACGCCGCCGCCGAGCAGCAGCCCGCGGCCGAACTCTCCGCCGAAGAACTCCGGGTCGGCGAAGAGCCCGATCAGCAATGAGCCGACGAGCCCGCCGACGAAGTGGACGCCGACGACATCGAGGCTGTCGTCGACCCCCGCCCTGAACTTGACGCCGACCGCGTAGCAGCAGGCGACACCGGCGATCAGGCCGATGACGATCGGTGACATGCCGGCCACGAAGCCGGCACCCGGGGTGATCGCGACAAGACCCGCGACGATGCCCGAGGCGGTGCCCAGGTTCGTGAAGTGCCCGTCACGGACGCGCTCGACGACCGCCCATGCGAGGCCGGCGGCCGCGGCGGCCAGGAAGGTGTTCACGAACGCCTGGATCGCCACACCGTTCCCCGCGAACGCCGAACCCGCGTTGAAGCCGAACCAGCCGAACCACAGGATGCCCGCGCCCAGCATCACCAGCGGCATGCTGTGGGGCGGGTGGCCCTCGCGCGGCCATCCCCTTCGCCGGCCGAGCACCAGTGCGGCCGCGAGCGCCGCGATGCCCGCGTTGACGTGGATCACCGTGCCTCCGGCGAAGTCCAGCGATCCCCGGACGCCGAGCCACCCGGTGAGCCCGTCCCCCCAGACGCCGCCGTAGACCCAGAACGACACCGGGCAGTAGACCAGCAGCAGCCATGCCGGAACGAACGTCGCCCACGCCGAGAACTTCATGCGGTCGGCGACCGCCCCCGAGATCAGGGCGGGTGTGATCACCGCGAACATGCCGAGGAACGCGACTGCCGCGAGGGTCGTGCCGCCGTCCTGACCCGAGATGCCCATCCCGCGCAGGAACGCCCAGTCGAGGTTACCGATGAACGCGCCACTGCCGCTGTAGGCCAGCGAGAAGCCCACGATCGCCCACACGAGTGGGACGATCAGCAGGCACCAGAAGTTCATCATCATCATGTTCAGGACGTTGCGGCTGCGGTCCATCCCGCCGTAGAAGAGCGCGAGCCCCGGCGTCATGAACAGGACCAGCGCTGACGAGGCCAGGACCCATGCGACGTCACCTGCAGCCATGACCACCCTCCGGTCGTAGGCACCGACGTTGGCGAACGCGTCGGCGGCGACCATAGGAGTCGGGTGTTTCAGCCATGTTTCGGGTCGATGGCGTTTCCGGTCGCCCACCTCGAGCGTCCCAACGTGATCGCGTCCCTCCCCGTGTGCGTGGCAGCCGACCCCGGCCACCCGGCAACACCTGCCACACCCACCCCGCGTGGCAGCTGACGCCGGCCACCCGGCACCACCTGCCACACCCAAGGGGACCGTCCGGCGCTGGCGGACGGCTCCACCCGCACAGGGCGCGTCAATGCGGCGTGACGGAGTCCGATGTGCTCGGCGAACTGTGCGCCGGCGTCCTCCTGCAGGTTGTGCCCGGCCCTCTCGATCGTCACGTACCCCTTGCCCGGAGCGCCGGGGATCCGTGACTGGAACACGGTCTCTGCGCCGGCGGTGATCGGGTCGGAGTCGGAGAAGGCTGTCAGGAACGGCTTCGTCCACGCCTCGAGCACGCGCCACGGGCGGCGCTGGTCCCCCGATGCCGGGTCGACGGGACGGATGGGCACCAGCGCCGGGTAGATGCGCGTCGTTGCGTCGAGCATGTGGTGGGAGGCTGCGCCGGGTCAGCACGTGCTGCTCCTCTCGACGATCCGCCAGCAGGTCCGGATCGACGGGTGCCGTCACCCTGGCGCGACGGCCGCGGTCGCGTCGCCTCCGGTCGGCGTCGACCGCACGCTCGTGCCGCGACCGGTCGGCGTGCCAGATTGCGACAGTGGACGGACCACCGGTCCGCCGTGGGTTCAGGCGCCGAGCAGGTGGTTGAGGGCGGCAGGCACCTGCGTGTAGTTCGCAATCGGCGCGACCTCCCCGTGGCCGCCCGGCGCGAGCTCGCGGGCAAGCTGCTCGTCGTGCTCGCCGTCTGTCTCGAGCAGCACGTGGAGGCGCTCGAATCCCGGCGCGACGTCCCGCGGGTCGGGGTCCCGCGTTGTGCACCGCGTCGGACAGCAGATGCCGATGCGTGTGCGGGCGCGGGCGCGGCGCAGCTCGCGCAGGCCGCTCTCAAGACCGAACGCGACGTTGGTCAGCCCACGGGCTGGGATGCGCAGCAGGTCGCGCAGCACGACCTCTCCACCGCGATGCGTGTCGATGGGCTTGACCAGGGCCGCGTCCTTCCAGAACGCGACCACCCCGAGCTCGTCGTCGATGAGGTCACGGCCAGCGCCCCGATGGCGGCGGCGGCGATGCGCGCCTTCTCCCCACGCATCGACCCGGACACGTCGCCGATCAGGGTGACTGCGCGCCGGGTCTGCATGCGCTCACGCACCAGGACGTCGGTGTCCTCGGGCACGGGACGCTCGGTCAGCACCTCCAGTGTGCGGTCCAGGTCGATGTCGTCGGAGCTGTACCGGTAAGGGGCCGTCATGATCCGGCCCTGCCCGGGTCTGGTGACGCGGTCGCGCGGCCGCCGGCGCACCGACAGGCGACCGGCGATCCGCTGGACCATCGCCGACACCACCGGGTCGATCGCGTGCCCTTCGATCAGGTCCTCGAGCTGCACCGTCTCACCGTGCTCGCCGGTCGGCGCGCCACGCGGGCTACCTACGGCGTCCGTCGGTCTCGCGGGCGTGGACGGACCGCGACCGTTGCCCATGAGCACCAGCCCGCCATCGGCTGTGGAGCGGTACAGGTCCGGCACCGCGTCGAGCTGCTTCGGCTTGCGCGTCAGGGGTCGGCGGGCCTGCCGTGTCGGGCGCTCGCCGGGCGGGAGCCGGTGTTGGATCGGGTTGTCGGCGTCGAGGGCGATGTGGCCGGGCGCGGCGCGCGCCGGGTGGAGCACGAAGTGGTCCTCCCAGATCTCGGTGATGATCTGTTCGGGTGTGGCCTCGGTGATCTCGTCGAGGTGACCCGACCCGACAACGCCAGCAGCGCCGCCTCCAGGATCAGATCAGCACGGACACGATCGTCCTCCGGTTCGCCACGCAACTCCAGCAACCGCTCCACCACGAGCACCAGATCGATCGCACCACGGACACTCGACCCCAACCGCACCGCCGGATGCGACCGCGTCGCACGCGCCAACGCGACCGCATCATCGATCAACCGCCGATCCCCCGACGACGTCCGCAACGCGACGATGTCAGCCTCCTCCCCCGCATCCTGGTAGCCGATCGCCAGACGACACAACCGGTCATAGATGCTCGCCGAGATCCGCGTCGTCCCCACGTTGTCGAACGGGTTCATCGACGCCACCAACCGGAAGCTGTCAGCCGCGGCGATCCGCCCCACCCGCGGCACCACCACCTCACGCTCGGCCATCGCCGTCAACAACGCGTCGAGCGTGTCCTCCGGCGCCCGGTTGAACTCCTCGATGTACAGGAACCCCCCATCACGCATCGCCGCGACCAACGGCCCCGCTACGAAGTTGTCCGCGCTGTAGTCCTCACGCAGCACACGCGCCGGGTTGTGATGACCGATCAGCTTCGCAGGCGTCAGATCGGCGTTGCCCTCCACCATCACGAACGGGATCCCCCACGACGCCGTGATCCCACGCAGGATCGTCGACTTCGACGTCCCCGGCGGCCCCTCCAGCAACAGATCACGACCCGCAGCCACCGCCGCCAGGATCAGATCCAACTCACCACCACGACCCACCAGACCGCGACCCGGCCGCGTCGGGACCGCAACGACCCGTTCTCGTCCATCCAGGCTCCGTTCGCAGGCGCCGTGCGGTGCGGCTGACGGTGGCCCGGCACCGCGTCGGCGACCCTCACCTCTGCGTGGACCCGGCGTCGACCGGCAGCGCGACGCCGGTCACGTACCGTGCCTCGTCGGATGCGAGCCACAGCACCGCGTTGGAGATGTCCCGCGCCTCCACCCAGGGAATCGGGAGCATGTTCAGCGTCATGAACGCGTCCTTCGCGTCATCGAGCGTCGGATGCTCCAGGTCCGGCCGGAACAGCCCGTAGGTTGCCTCGTTGTGGATCATGTCCGTCGCAACCGCGGTCGGGTGCACGCTGTTCACACGGATCATGTGCGGCGCGAGCTCGTTGGCCAACGTCCGCATGAGACCAACGACGCCGTGCTTTGCAGCCGTGTAGTGGGCCGTGTTGGCGAGACCCATCAGACCGGCCGTGGAGCTCGTGAGGATGATCGAGCCACCGTTGCCGGCCTCGATCATCGCCGGCATGACCGCCCGGCACGTCTTCCACACGCCGGTGATGTTGACGGCCAGCATCTCCTCCCACTGCTGTTCGGTGAGCTCGTGCGCCGGTCCGAACCCCGCGATCCCGGCGTTCGCGCTGACGATGTCCATGCGACCGAACTCGCTCACGCCCTCCTGAACAACCGACTCCAGGGCGGCGAGGTCCCGCACGTCGGCCTTGCGGGCCATGATGCGCCGGTCGAGATCCTCGACCAGCTTCGCCGTCTCCGCCAGATCGTCCTCGGACGCCAGTGGGATCACCGACGTCTCGATGTCCTCGCACACGTCGAGCGCGATGATGTCGGCGCCCTCCTCGGCCAGCCGGACCGCATGGGAGCGGCCCTGCCCCCGTGCGGCACCGGTGATCAGTGCGACCTTGCCTTCGACTCGTCCTGCCATTGCGCAGCCTCCTTCGCCGTGGTCATTTCTGGGTGAAGCCGGCATCGACGGGCAACGCGACACCCGTCACATAGCGGGTCTGGTCGGATGCCAGCCAGACGATCGTGTTCGAGATGTCGATGGCCTCGAGCATCTCGACCGGCAGCAGGTTCTCGATGTTCATCTCGGCGCCCTCGTGCTCCTCGAGCCACGCCTGCGTTGCCTCGTGACCACCATCGGCGTGTTCACCGCGGTCGGGTGCACCGTGTTCACGCGGATGTGGTACGGCGCGAGCTCATGGGCCAGCGTTCACGCCAGACCGACCTTCCCTTCCAACAGCCCTGCCATGGCTTCGCTCCTTCGTCCGTGCGCTCAGGCGGCGTTGGTTGCGTTCTGGCCCGCGGCCACGGCGATCGACTCGCCGGTGATGTACCGGGCGCCCTTCCAGCACAGGAAGACCATGGCCGCGGAGATGTCCTCCGGCTCGACCCACGGGATGGGGATCGCGTTGAGCGACTGGAAGATCGGCGCCGCGTCCTCCTCCGTGGGGTTCTCGAGGTCGGGCAGAGAAGAGCCGGTAGGCGGCGTCGTTCTTGATCATCGCGGTGTTGACACCCGTCGGGCAGACGGCGTTGACCGTGATGCCGGAGGCGGCGACCCCCTGCGCGGTCGACTTGACCAGTCCGATGACGCCCCACTTGGAGGCGACGTAGTGGCCGACGTTGGCGAAGCCCATCTTCACGGCCATCGACGACACCGCGTACGGCACTGACCCGAGCTGCGCGGCGACGTCACAGAACGCCACGTCGGCGCCCTCCCGCGCGAACGCGAGCGCATGCGATCGACCCTGACCCCTCGCACCCGCCGTGATGAAGACGGTCCTGCCGTCGAACTGTCCCATTGCTGCCTCCTGCTGGTGTTCGCTGTCCTTCGTGGGCGTCGGCTGTGGTCGGGGATCGGTCACCCTCCTCGGTCGTGGATGGTCATCAGTGGGCCAGCGACCCGCCGTCGACCGCCAGGCAGTGGCCCGTGACACCGCAGGCCGTATCGCCGAGCAGCCACAGCAGCGCGCCGGTCACCTCCGATGGCTGGATCACGGTCTCGAACAGCTGGTGGTGCAGGAACCGGCGATGGACGTCCGCGGCGGTCAGCCCGAGCTCGTCGGCGAGGCCGTCGAGCATCGGCGACTGGACCGTGCCGGGCAGCAGCGCGTTGACGGTGACGCCGTCGGGCGCCAGCTCGATCGCCATGGCCCGTGTCAGACCGATCACGCCGTGCTTGGCGGCGACGTAGTGCGCGAAGTCACCCACCGCCCGCTGGCCCGCGGTCGACGCGATGTTGACGATGCGCCCTCGATCGAACATCCGCACATGGGGTGCCGCGGCCTTCGCGACCCGCCAGACCCCGCCGAGATCGATGTCGATCACCGCCTGCCACTGCGCCTCCGTCAGCTCCCAGAACGGCGCGCTGGTGACGACGGCGGCATTGTTCACCACGATGTCGATGCGCCCGAGCGCGTCGACGGTGGCCGCGACGGCCGCGGCCACCTGGTCGGCGGCGCGGACGTCGGCCACCAGCGGGACGGCCCGCCGGTCCAGCTGCTCGACGCCGGCGACGGTCTCGTCGAGCTCTGCGCGGGTGCCCAGGTGGTAGCTCGGCACGTCCAGGTCAGCGCAGATGTCCAGCGCCGCCACGTCGGCTCCCGCCGCCGCCATCGCCAGGCAGTGCGAGCGGCCCTGCCCGCGTGCGGCGCCGGTCACCAGCGCGACCCGCCCCGTCCGGTCGGGTGCCACGCCGTCGGCTCCCGGCATCGTTCACCTCCCTCCCAACCGATCGAGTTCTGGGGTGGCAGAACCACCTGGAATCGATCAGCTCCTCAGGAGTATGGTGCATCGAATCCCACCAATTCCGTGGCCGCAACTCAGTTCAAGACGAATCCCGATGAAGTTCTCGTGTCACCAGACTGTCCGGTGAATCACGTGCACAGACACCGGGCCGAATCCGGCGACGGCGTCACGCAGCCGGCCGCCGGTCGCGCGTGACGCCGCATGTCCCGGAGAGACCACCTGCGCATCTCGGACGCGTGCCACGTTCTCGGCATCAGCCGGTCCACACTGCTGGCCGCGGAGGAGGCGGGCCTCATCACGGCCGGGCGAACCCCGGGCGGCCACCGCCGGTTCGCCCGTGAGGAGCTCGAGCGCTACCTCGCCACGCACGGCGGGTCGGCGTCGTCCGACGACCCCGTAGCGCACCGGCCCGGCGCCGGTCCCGGCCGCGAACGCGTGGCCACCGACCTGCGCATCGCACTGCGCGAGCTCGTCCAGCTGGTCGACGCCACCTGTGCCGGCGTGTACCTGCTGGACCACGACCGGCTCGCCTACTGCGCGGGCTTCGGCATCCCCCGCTGGCAGGCGGACAGGCTGCTGTCCACCGCACCCCCAGACGCGGTGGTCAGCGCACTGGGTACCAGCCGGCTGCGCATGGTCGACGCCACCGGCGTCGTTTCGCGACCCCGGGGCGGTCAGGCCGTCACCCTGCCGATGCTGTCGGACCGCACACCGCTCGGCGTGCTGTTCGTCGTGGGGCGCGCCGGCCACGAGCTGCTGCCGGGTGAGCTGCGGATCATCGCCGCGGCGCAGCGGATGCTCGCGCTGCTCGTCGACCGCCTGCAGCGACTCGCGGATCTGGAGCGACGGCTCAGCGGCGTGCGGGATCTGGCTGCGTCGTCGTGAGGACGAGCGTCAGCGCGCCGTGATCAGGTGGACCGTTCGTGCAACGCAGAGGTCCCCCGCAGGTGCCCACGTGGACCGCCGAGGCTGCGGACGAAGTCCGGCGGGATGACGAGGTCCTCCCTGGACAGCTCGTGGATCGACGACCGCCGCAGACCCATCAGGGCGGAATCGAGGCCGTTGCGCAGGATGTCCAGCACGTTCTCGACCCCGGCCTGGCCGTTGGCCGCAATGCCCCACAGGTACGCCCGGCCGATGAGCACCGCCTTCGCTCCCATCGCGAGGGCCTTCAGGACGTCGCTGCCTCGCCGGATGCCACCGTCCATGAGCACCTCCACGTCGTGGCCGACCGCGTCGACGATCGCGGGCAGGGCCCGCAGCGACGCGGGAGTGCCGTCGAGGTTGTTGCCACCGTGGTTGGAAACCGAGATGGCCGTCGCACCTGCGTCGACCGCGGCCTTGGCGTCGTCGAACCGCATGATGCCCTTGACCATGAACGGTCCGCCCCACTGCTCGCCGAGCCATCGGATGTCGTCCCACGTCGGCTGCGGCGTCTGCATCCACTCCCCGTACGCGCCGAAGAACGTCGGCTCGGGCTGACCAGGCACCTGCATGTTCGGCACGGTGAGCGCCGGCGGGTGCAGCGTCCTCGCGTAGTCCATCAGGTAGCGGAACTTACCGCCCAGGATCACCTCCGGCGCGTACCGCAGCATGGTCCGCACGTTCATCTCCGACGGGATGGCAGGACTGCCCCAGTCGCGGGCGTGCGAGAACGACCAGTCCAGGGTGACGATCAGGCCCACGGCGCCGGCCCGGCGCGCACGCTCGACCCGGTAGGCGATGTCGTCCCTCGATCCCGACCAGTAGGTCTGGAAGAAGGTCTGCGGATTGGCCTCGACGACCTCCTCGACCGGCCTGCTGCCGAAGGCGCCGAGTCCAATCGGGACGCCGCGGTTCGCGGCCGCGCGCGCGACGGCCACCTCGCCTTCGGGATGCACGGCCTGCACGCCTGTGGGCGAGATCATCACCGGCATCGACCACGGCTGCCCCATGACGGTGGTGGACTGATCGCGCGCCGCGGGCAGATCCACGATGTGGGGGGCGAGTTCGATCTCGCTGAACGCCCGCAGGTTGTCGCGTAACGTCGTGCCCTGCTCCGACCCCGCGACCAGAGCCATGTACACCGACCGCGGAAGCCTCCGCCTGGCTCGCCGTCGCGCCTCGAGCACGGTCTCGAACCAGTCGCTGGCCATCATCCCTCTCCTGTCAGGGTCGAGGCGTGGGGCGCTCGCGGAGTCGTCCTGGCGCGAATGTAACGGCACAAGGGCCGTCCGACAGGCCATCGACATCGCGGTACCCGGGGGCGGCTGGACGCTTCACCGAGCCCTGACAGGCGGAGGACAGCAGACGTCCTACGCGGTCCTTCTCGCCATCTGATATCGGTCCCAGCATTCGTCACAATAGAAGCTGGGGGTTGCGTTCTTGCACTTGGGGGTTATGCAACGACGTAATGAGATGATTACGTCCTGCTTCTTCGTTGCGCGCCGCCGGAAGCGTTTCATCTACTTACTCTCTCAAGCTGATGGCCCCTCATCGGTATGTACCTTCCCATGCTCCTTGATTACCGGATCAAGAGCAGTCGTCGAACGCCGCAACATGACGCCGATTTCGCGATCGGCCGCCGCTGCGACGTATCAACAGTGACACGTTCATAATTGATCAGTGTGACCATCGCGACACTTCTGCGCAAATCGCCGCTGATCCGACAGATGGACTTATCCACAATGCCGCTGACCTGCAGAATCCACAGCAAACGCCGGCTTGTGCACATGCCCGTCCACAGGTGCGCTCGCTGATTTCCACAGAAGCCGCCCGCAATCCACAGATTCTCTGAGCAATTCACAGGTGGATCGCCCTGCGCCGGTGACGATCCACGCCTGCTGGCGGCCGTGCCGGCCCGTGGATCCGTGCGTACCATCGTGGCGATGGCACTCCTGGGCAACCTCCTGTGGCTGGTGCTCGCCGGCTGGTGGGTGGCGCTGGCCTACGTCGTCGCGGGCATCGTGAACTTCGTGACGATCATCGGCATCCCGTTCGGCATCCAGGCGTTCAAGCTCGCCGGGTACGCGTTGTGGCCGTTCGGGCGCGTCGTCGTGACCACCGATACGGGCTACGGACCACTGGCCATCATCGGCAACGTGCTCTGGCTGATCCTGACCGGCTGGGAGCTGGCCCTGGCCCACGTCGTGGCGGGCCTGCTGCTGTGCCTGACGATCGTCGGGATCCCGCTCGCGATCGCGAGCTTCAAGATGGTCTGGCTCGCCCTCGTGCCGTTCGGCAAGGAGGTCGTCCCCGCGTCGGCCGTGCAGCCCGACGCGAGCGTGTTCCACGGCGGCGTGCAACCACGGACGTGACCCGCCGCGACCCGACGTCAGTCGCCAGCTCGGCGAACACGACGACGTTGTCCTCCCCCTGTTCATCGCCGTGCGTCGGGGCTACGCTGAGCGTGGGAGTGAAGCATGAAGGACTACCTCGTCGTCGCCAACCAGACGCTCGGAGGCACGAAGCTGCTGGAGGAGCTGCGGCGTCGCGTCGCACAGGGTCCCTGTCGCCTCCACCTGGTCGTACCGGCCAACGTGCGGGGCGAAGGGTGGACCCACACCGAGAGCGAGGCGTATGAGATCGCCAGGAAGCGACTCGACGAGGCCATCGAGCGCTTCCGTGAGCTCGGCGTCGAGGTCGAGGGCCAGGTGGGCGACGAACGTCCGCTCGACGCCATGCGAGATGCGATGCGCAGGGTCCCGTGCGACGAGATCATCCTGTCGACCCTGCCCAGAGGGGCGTCGCGGTGGCTGCGGATGGACCTGGTAGCCCGCACCGACCGCACCTTCCCTGTCCCGGTGACGCACGTCGAGGCCACCGAGGACGTGTGACCGCCTGCGTCGTCGGCTGACGACGTCCACATGTCGTTGCGATCAGCGCACACCACGACCACCCACCTGGGGGCCATACAGCCTGCGCTCGAGAAACCGCCCGAGGTAGCTGTGACGGTGCGAATCCGATGGGTGCACGACGAGCAGTGGCGTTGGGTTTCTGTCACGAGCCGCTGGACGAGGCCGGTGAACTCCACGTCCGGGTGCTGGCGCTGCTCGGTGGCGCCGACGACGACCATGTCGGCGGCGCCGGCCGCCTCGCGAAGTCGAACCGCCGGATCGTCAGCTCGTTCCACAACGCTCGCCCGCGGCCTCGGCGGCCAGACCCGGCAGCACGAAGATGCCGCTGCCGATCATCGCGCCGAGGCTGATCGTCACGGCCTCCGGGAACCCCAGGCCACGTTCGAGGGATGCGCCCTCCCCGGGGCCTCCAGCCATGGCCCGAGTCTACAGGTACGTACGTAGGAGCTGGCCGTCATCGCCCAACCGGATCGGCGGCACCGGCTCACCAACGCGACGGCGGACCCACCAGGCGCCGGTCTCCCGTCGCTGCGCCGGGGTCGTGAAGTGGTAGCGGTAGCGCAGGACGCGCACCGCTGCCGGCGGACGGTCGGGGAACGGGCTGCGGCGCAGCAGCCCCAGCACGTGCGGATCCGCCTCGAGCAGCCGAAGCAGCAGGGTGAACACCCAGTGGTGTGACACGACCGGCGACATCGCTGCGAACCACATCAGCCAGTCCAGGCGCAGGTGGTAGGGCGCGATCTGGGGCGGTCGGCGCTGGGGGTCGCCCGGCTTGGCGCGGAAGGCGTAGGGGCGCCACTCGCTGTCGGGTCCCGGCTCCTCGTCGATCGTGCCCTCCACGACGAGTTCGTAGCGCTGTCGCGTGATGCCGCCGAACGCGCCGTAGGTGCCGACGAGGTGCAGCGGGTTGTAGCGGGTGTTCATCACCTGGGACCGCGACAGCATGTTGCGCACCGGCCAGAAGCTCATGACGAGGGTGACGGCCGCGACGGCGATCACGAGGCCGGTGAACCACGACGAGGGCGGGTCCGCCACCACCGTCGGGTCGACAGGGAGCCACGCGAGCCAGCCGTCGGCCAACGTGACCGTCGCGAGCACCATCGTCAGGACGTTGAGCCACGCGAAGTTGCCTGTCAGCACGAGCCATCCCTGCGTGACGATCACCACGGCCGCCGCCACCGACGCCGTCGGCTGCGGCAGGAACAGCGCGAACGGCGCAAGCAGCTGCGCGACGTAGTTGCCGAGAGCCTCCACGCGGTGCCACCAGCGCGGCAGGTGGTGGGCGTGCCAGCTGAACGGCCCCGGCAGCGGCTGCGTCTCGTGGTGGTACTCCAGGCACGTGAGGTCGCGCCAGCACCGGTCACCGCGCAGCTTGATCAGCCCCGCACCGACCTCGACGCGGAACAGCAGCCACAACACCAGCACGATGCCCAGGCGCGGTGGAGCCACCCGGTCCGAGCCGAGGAACGCGGCGACGAAGCCCGCCTCGAGCAGGATGGACTCCCAGCCGAAGCCGTACCAGATCTGGCCGACGTTGACGAACGACAGGTACAGGGCCCACACCACCAGCCACCAGACCAGGTGCAGCCACACCGGACCGGCCTGGGGTAGCCCGACGGTCAACGCCGCCGACAACGCAACGCCGACCCAGGCGACCGCCAGCGCGAACCGGTCCGAGTGATGCATGTGGAACAGGCTCGGCTGCCGGCGGAACCCGACATGCTCGAGGTAGCGCGACACGGGCGTCAGTCCACGGGCGCCCAGCAACGGACGGAACTGCAGGACCACGTTGACGAACGCGATGGTGTGGATGGCTCCGAGAGACCGGGTGAACAGCCAGCGCGCCGGCCACAGGTCGGGCGCCGTGAGCCAGTCCATCGCCTACCCGAAGCGACGGTGGAACTCCATCTCGAACGCGGGGTACAGCTGGACGGCCTCCCGCACGTCGAAGCGGTCCATCAGGTCCCGCTGGGACACCCGGTCGAGGAGGATCTCGACACACCGCCGGGCGACTGCCGCCGCACTCACGCCCTCGGAGCCCCACCGCTCGTAGTCTGCCCGGCTCAAGCTCACGACGTGGGTCGACCGGCGTCCGGCCTCCTCGACGGTGACGTCGAAGTGGAAGCCGTCGTCGGTCTCCTGCTGGTTGCTGACGTTGACGTCAGCCATGGGCACTCCTTCCGGTCCGGCTCGCGGACAGCGCGCGGCCTCGTCGGCTGCCGACGCACCTCTCGCACATCGACCATTGCCTCCCGCGCGCAAGCGCATGCGTCAGCGGAACCTTGCATCCTGTCAGGCAGATGCCACCGTCGGGCGGACGTCAGGCGTCACGGATGCCGGCGAGCAGGTCGGGCACGTCGACGATCGATTCGACGACGTGGTCGGGATCACCGCCAGCGGCCGCGAGCAGCTCGGGACGGAACTTGCCTGTCCGCACGAGCACACCGGTCAGGCCGGCCGCCTGCGCGCCAAGGACGTCGCTGGTGACGTCGTCGCCCACCATCGCGGCGGCCTGCGGCGTACACCCGAGGTCGGCCAGCGCGTCGGTGAACATGACCGGGGCGGGCTTGCCGACCACGGTCGGCGCGATGCCGGTCGCTGCCTCGATCGCCGCGGCAAAGGCGCCCGTGTCCAGGCGCAGACCCTCGGAGGTCTGCCACACCGCGCTGCCGTGCATGGCCACGAACGGCACGCCCTCGGCGACCAGTGCAGCCAGCCTGCTGACAGCTTCCCAGGTGAAGAGCGGCCCTGCGCCACCGAGCACGACGACCTCGGGATCCCCGTCGACGTCGACCAGGTCGATGTCGCCCAGGTCGTCGGTCGGCCCGTCGTCGAGCAGCAGCACCCGTCGGCCGGGATGCCGGTGTCGTAGGTGTGCCGCGGTGGCGCTGGTCGCCGTGGCGATCTCGTGGTCGTCGACGTCGATCTCCGCGGCGCGCAGCGCACGTGCGATCGATCCACGCGTCCGGGAGGTCGTGTTGGTCAGGAACCGCACGCGGTACCCGGCACGCCGGAGCTCGGTGACCGCCTCGGCCGCACCGTCGATCGGCTCCCACGACAGGACCAGCACACCGTCGATGTCGAGGAGCACGGCGTCGATCGACTCGGCCATGCACGTCCTCCGCGGCGGTCGGCAACCAGTCCGGTCATCGTGCCCCGCGTCGCCGACCCTGTCGACCGCGTCCGTCGCGCAGACGCCTGCGTGATCACGAGGTCGCTGTGCAGGATCGCCGGCATCCGCGACAGCCGCAGGTCAGATCCTGTGCCGGCACCTCGTAGTCGATCGTTCCGGTCAGGAAGCGCACGGCGTGGCACATCAGGGCGATGGTCATCCACTCACCGGCGCAGCGGTGGTTGACGGGCAGAGCGTTGAGCAGCTCGACCGCCGCAGTCGAGCGATCAAGGACCGCACCGTCCGAGTCCCGGTCCGTCGCGACCCGCCACAGCGCGGTGTTGTCGTCGACCAGCAGCCGCCCGGCGCGCACATCGCGGACGGGGCCCCGCGCCCACCGGTTGCCGCGCTCCGCGGCCGATCCGACCACGGACGTAGCGGTAGCCGCGCTGCCCGCCGCAGTCGATCATCGCCGCGAGTCCGCGGTGCGCGTCGCCACATGTGGTTCCGGCAGCGGGACACCGGCCCAGGCGCACACATGCGGGTGCGGGTCTGGAAGACGTCACTGCGGAAGCGCTCACAGCGCTTGGTGATGAACTCATAGCCGTCGGTCAGCAGCGCGAGGGTGCTGCCGACGCCCGGGGTGGCCCGTGCTGGGCTCACGGATGCTCCTGACGTGTCGGAAGCGCTGATCCTGTCGAGCCGTCGACTGGCGGGGGGTGCGTCAGTCAGAGGGCTGGCTTGATGTCGATGATGGGCGTCTGGTCGAGGCAGTCGAGCCCGCGCACGACGATTGCGTCCGGCTCGACGCGGATCAGCTCCACGGTAGACACGCCGATCGGCGTCGGGCGGTGTGGACTGCGCAGCCCGAACACGCCCATCGGTCCCCACTCCGGGTGCGTGCGCGACGTCTGGACCAGCTCGTAGTCCCCCGCGCGGTCGAACCACATGAGCACATCGACGGCCTCGTGACGGCCGAGTCCGCGCAGACCGTCACGGAACTCCGGTTCTACGGATATGCGGACTTCTGGCCCGTCACGCTGGGGACCCGGTGGGCACTCCTGGAGCTCGTGGTACGGCGAGGAGGCCACACCGATGACCACCACCGACCGGGCCGCGCTGTCATCGATCGTCACGGTGTCCTCCTGCCAGGTGGCACCCACTCGCCGGGTCAGTGGGTCGACACGGTACTGGCCAGCTCGATCGCGACCTGTCCTCGGCACCGCGATGGCCGCGTCAGAACAGCCGGGCGTTCTCAGCGAGCACCGCCAGCCAGTGGTTGGTCCGCTCCGCGTTCGTGAGGTCGCTCCAGTGGGCGAACAGGTCCACGGCGTCGCCGAGTGGACGCCGGCCCTCGGCCTGGTGGATCTCCAGCATGAACGACGGCCGCCCGGACGGTGCTGCGGCGGCAACGGCCGTGTCCACGATGGCCCGCAGGCCGTCCGGCCCGTACATGGTGTCCAGTGCACGACGCCCCTGGTAGGCGAACGTCAGCGGCACCCGCGTGAGGAAGCTGATGTGGTCCGACACGCCGGCGACCAGCGGGTGGCCGTCGTGCACGTGGAAGTGCAGCGGCTTGCCGGCCCGTGACAGGGTCCGGGTCATCGTCAGGACGGTCGGCAACGCCGTTGCCACCGCCCGCTGCAGGTCATCGACGTGACGCACCAGCAGCTCGTCGTCGGTCTGCAGGCGCGCGATTTGAACGCCCGGGCACGATGCGGCGAACGCGCGGTGGGCCTGGTAGATGCCGACATGACCGACGTCGACGCACAGGCTGACGGACGTGATGTCGGCCAGCCTGGCCCCGAGATCGCCGAACCACGCCGGATCGTGGCCGGCCGCGTACTCGAGGAAGAGCATCGGCCGGCAACCCGCGACCTCGGCGTCGAACCGACGCAGGACCGCGACCAGCTCGTCGGTGCGCTCGGCCATGTGCTTCGTGTCGTGAACCACGAAGCCAGCCACCCGGCCGTCGAAGTTCTGCACGAACGCGGCGACCTTCGCCCGGTCCTCGCGTGACAGCAGGTCCAGCCCGCGGTCCAGGTGCACGGTCGGCGGCGCGATCCAATCCGGCGCGTACCTCAGCGCGTGCTCGAGCGAGTCGATGTCATCGGCGTGCAACTCCGCGCCGAGACCGGCCTGTTCGAACCGCAGCCGAGCGAGCCGCAGCAGCGCGTCGTCGCCGGCGACGCGCTGCTGGAACAACGCTCGAAGCTTCTGCACCCGCCCCTCCGTGTCGGAACGCCGATGATGCCCCGCGTCGGAGCGCTTCAACCTCTCCGCTCAAGCGGCCGGTAGAGGCTCGGGCAGGCCTGTGAACACGGCGCTGATCGACGCGGCGTGCGAGCTCATCCCCGAGGTGGGCTGGGGATCGGTCACCACCAGGGGCGTGGCGGCACGGGCCGGTGTCCGGCCCGGGCTGGTCCACTACCACTTCGACTCAGTCGAGGCGCTGCTCGTGGTCGCCGCGACGCGGGCCGCCGACGGTCTGGTCGACGAGGTCCGCGACGTGCTGGCCGACGCGCCAGACATCGCCTCCGGGATCGACGTGCTCGTCGCGACGACCGCCGCAGTCGGCGATCGGGGCCCGGCGAGGCTGCTGCTGACCGAGGCGTCCCTGGCCGCCGCGCGGATCCCGGACCTGCGGGTCGCCCTGACCGCGTCGCTGGCCGACCTGCGCACCGTGCTCGCGACGTGGCTGCGGCACCGCGGGCACGACGGCGACGCCGACGCGACAGCGGCGGTCATCACCGCCGCACTCGATGGCTGGGCCCTGCACCGCGCCGCCGACCGGTCCCTGGATGTCACGCCGTTCCGCAACGGCCTGCGGACGCTTGCCACCGTTGGACCCGAAGGGAGCGGACCGGAGTGAGAGCACTGATCTGCGGCACCGGGATCGCCGACTGGCGACGGCGTGGTGGCTCGACCGCACCGGCTGGGACGTCGTCGTCGAGCAGGCCGTGCGCCTGCGCGACGAGGGTACATGATCGACTTCTGGGACGCCGGCTACGACGTGGCCGAGCGGATGGGGCTGCTCCCCCGCCTGCGCGACGTCGCCTACCATGTCGACCGCGTCAGCTGCGTCGACGCGGCCGGGCGCGAGGTCAGCCACATCGACTACGACCTGTTCGCGCGAATGCAAGCCGGCCGGCTGCTCACCCTCATGCGCGGCGACCTCGAGCACGCGCTCTACGACGCGCTGGCCGACGGCGTCGACCTGCGGTGCGATCGCAGCATCGCGCGGATCGACGGCGACGGCGCCTACCCGTCCGGCGCAGGTCGCCGCATCAGGACATGGCGCACCACGACGGCCGTCACCTCCGCCTCTCGGAGGACCGTGTATCGCGACCCCGGCGACACACCGACCAACGACGACGGTCGCTTCGTTGGACGCCGCCGGGCGGCGCCGCGAGCCTCGCGGCTCTGCGGGGCTGGCTCAGCCGCTCGCGTCGAGCTCGCGGACGAGCGTCTTCGGCGCGACGCAGCGGTACGACGAGACCACGATCGCGGCGATCTCCTCCCAGTCGACGTCGACGTCGAGCCGCACGCCGATCCAGCCGCGGTGCCCGACGTAGGGCGGGCGGAAGAACCGCTCCGGCTCCTCGCGGATCAGGTCCTCCTGCGCGCCGTCCGGCGCAGCGCACACCAGCGCCAGCCGGCCGTCGCCGTGGTGGTCGTCGGTAAGGTAGCCCACGGTCCGCCTGCCCCGGACGAAGAAGGTGATGGCGCCGTGGCTGCGACGCTCGGTGACCTCCGGCAGGTCGGCGCAGATCCCGCGGAGCCGATCCGCGGCCACCGCGACGTCGTCGTCGGTGTAGGGCAGGTCCTCCCGCGGCGTCGACTCCATCACGGGCAGTGTCGCATGCCCGTGCACGACCGCGGAAGGGGTCGCGGACCGTCAGTGGCGCCGGAACGTCGATCATGACCTCAGATCCCGTCTGGGGCTGGCGACGACGTCGATTGCGGCGCACACTGGGACCACGTGTCACGCGACGAGCGTTGGAGCCACGATGTCGGTCGCCCACCCGTACCCACCCGAGCACGTCCCGGTCCTGTCACGCGGCAAGCACCGGAACGCACGCAAGGGCGCCTGCTTCATGGAGTTCGCGTCCTACCTCGCCGGCGAACGCTGGAGCGACCACCCGAGCTGCACCCACCCGTTGCTCGCAGCGCTCGCCCGCGGCGTCAACGATCACACGTCCGACGAGGGCCGCCAGCGCCTCGCTCCGCTGATCCCCTCGGTGATCGGCCTGACCGGCGACGATCTCCGGGTGGATGCTCGGATCGCGTTGCTGTGCGCGCGGACGGCGCTGCCGGTCGTGGCCGTCGAGCAGCAGCGCGTCATGGCCGTCGGCGTGCTGTCGTGCGAGCGCGTGCTGGAGCACCTCGGCGAGCCCCACACGTCGAGTCCCCACGAGGCCAGCCGCAGGGCGGTCGAGCAGGCGCCGCACGCCATGCAATGGGCCCGACGCTTCACCGATGAGCTCGCTCCGTCGGTCAAGCGCTTCCGTCGCGTCGCCGCGCCGAGCATCGTGGCGAACGCGGTGAAGGGGATCTCCGACGCGTGCGTGCCCGATGCTGACGAGCTGCTGCTACGGCTGCTGGTCGACGCGATCGGTGAGTGCCGCCTGGTGCTGTCACTGGACGCCGAGACGACCGGGCGTGTCGGCGCCGACCCGTCACTCGGCCGGGCCGCCTCCCGCTGACGGCACGCGCCCACGAGGCCCGCGGGCATCCAGTACCGCGGCGGCGTGGCACGGCTGCCGCGCGCGACCGACGCCCCTCCGAGAGCGGCAGGCTCATGTCGTGGGGGCCAGCCGGTCGCTGAGCGCGATGCGCAGGGCCTCGTCCAACGGCATGACGCGTCCGCGGGCCTGCCAGCGCTGCAGGTCGCCGCCCGCACGCTCGGCGATCAGCGCCCTGATCCGCTCGTTCTCCGGCACGTCGCCGGCGACCTCGCGCAGGTCGAGCCGTTGAGCGGTCGCTTCGGCGGACGCCACCAGCACCGCCGCATCCTCGACCCGCCCCTGCCGTACGAGCGCACCCGCCAGGGCGATGGCGACCCAGGGCAGCTGGCTGCGGTGTCCGTACCGCCGGTGGAGGTCGACCGCGTGACGTGCGAGCTCGACGGCCTCGTCCAACGCGCCGCGGTGCGTCGCGATGTACACCCGGTTGCCGTGGCACACCGCGTCGCGCTGGTGGTCTCCGGTCGCGCGTCCCAGCTCGATGCCTGCGCGGTACGCGGCGTCCGCGGTGTCGTCATCGCCATGGATGCGTGACAGCTCACCCTCGACGTTGCACCCGATCCCGACGAGCACCGGGGCGGCGGCGGCCCGAGCGAGGCCCGTGCCGTGGCGTACCAGCGCGAGCGCTCGCTCGTAGTCCTCGGCGGACCCGAGGTAGGTGTGGGCCACGTCGATCGTCGCGTACGCCTCGTACAGCTCGTCCCCGGTCGTCCGCGCCACGTCGAGCGCGTGCTGCACCTCCCGGCGTGCCTGGACCAGGTCGAGCTGGCCGAAGTGCACGAAGCCGCACGTGATCGCCCGCCTGATGTCCAGCGCGGGCGGCACGGCGACGTCACGCACGGCGAGCATCCAGCGACGTGCCAGGTGCACCATGCCGGTCCGGTGGAAGTACAGGCCGAGCGCACCGAACAGGCGGGCGGCGTCGACCGGCCGGTCGGCGACGTTCCACGCGAACGCCCGGGTCAGGTCGGGGAGCTCCGCGTCGATCCTCTGGACCCACAGGTCGGGCTGCGACCGCAGCATGCGCTCCGCCGCATCGTCGGCCCAGGCGGTGAAGTACGCGGCGTGACGCGCGCTCACAGCGTCACGGTCGTCGACGTCGGCCAGCAGCTCGGCGGCGAACTCCCTCACGAGCTCGAGCATGCGGACCCGCGTCTCACCGTCGACGCCGCGGCGGTGCTGGAGCAGGCTCTTGTCGACAAGCCCGCCGAGCGCGTCGTCGAGGCCGTCGCCGACCGCCTCGGCGAGGACGTCGGCGGCCCCGTCCGGACGGAACGGTGCCGAGAACACCGCCAGACGCACCAGGAGTGCCTGCTCGTCGGGTGTCAGCAGCTCGTAGCTCCATGCGATGGTGTTGCGGATGGTCTGCTGGCGCTCGTGGACGTCGCGCGACCCGCCGGACAGCTGGAGCGGCCGCCGGCGGAGGCGATGGAGGATCTCGGTCGGCTGCAGCAGGCGGCACTGCGCGGCCGCGAGCTCGATGGCCAGCGGGAGGCCGTCGAGGCGGGTGCAGATCTCCACGATGGCGTCACGCTGTGCTGGTCCGAGATCGACGTCGGACCGGACCGAACGCGCCCGGTCGACGAACAGCTCGACCGCCGGGCCGTCCGGCTCCAGGCCCAGTGGCTCCACGTCGTACACCTGCTCCCCGTTCAGGCGGAGGCGTTCGCGGCTGGTCGCCAGCACGCGTAAATGCGGGGTCTCGTCGATCAGGTCGGACACGACCGTCGCGCCGTCGATCACGTGCTCGACGTTGTCGAGGATGAGCAGCGCCCGCTTGTCGGCGACGGCCTCAGCGACCGCCGCCACAGCCCGTGTGTGACCTGTCACCGTCACGTCGACGGCGTCGGCCACGACGTCCGCGACCGCGCGGGGGTCGCTGATCCTGGTGAGGTCGGCGAACCACACCGCGTCCGGGCACGCCGCACCGCTGCGCCACCCGACGTTGATCGCCAGCCGCGTCTTGCCGATCCCGCCGGGACCGAGCAGCGTGACGATGCGGTTGTGCCACAGCAGGTCGAGCACGGCGTCGGTCTCGGCCTGCCGCCCGACCAGGGTGCTGGCGGGCAGCGGCAGTGCCGCGGCCCGCGTGAGCATCCGCAGCGGTGGGAACCTCGAGGCCAGTCCCCGGCCCTCGAGCTGATGCAGCCTGACGGGGTCGTCGATGCCGCGGAGCCGATACGAGCCGAGGTCCGTGCACGTCCAGCCGTCCGGCACGCCAGCGTTCCTCGTGGCGTCGGACAGCAGGATCTGACCGCCATGCGCCGCGTCCACCACACGCGCGACCAAGTGCACGGCAAGGCCGTAGTAGTCCTGGCTCTCCAGCTCGGCCGCACCGGTGTGCAGACCCATCCGGACGCGCACGGTCCTCCCGCCCGGCCAGGCGTGGCGAGCCAGCGACCGCTGGGCCGCTGCGGCGGCCCCGACCGCTGCGGCCGCGTCGGCGAAGACCACGAAGCACGCGTCACCCTCGTGGCCGAACACGACGCCGCCACGCTCGTGTGCTTCGGCCGCGATCACCGCACGCTGCGCGGCGATGACCGCAGGATAGGCGTCCGGGTCGCTGGTGACCAGCCGCGTGCTCGCCTCGATGTCCGTGAACAGAAACGTCACGGTGCCCGTGGGGAGTGTCATCTCCGCGATTGTCGCCGCGGGTGGGACCGTCAGCCAGGCCGCACCCATCGGATGGGCGTGATGCACCAGATGTACACCTTCGTTCACGTGTTCGTACAAGTGGAACTGGCTAACGTCCAGACCATGGGCGCGGGGCCGTGCGGGCGGCTCCCTCACAAGCGGAACGCGGGAGCGTGCGATGCGACACAGGTTCGTCATGGTCATGGTGCTCACGACAGCGCTGATCACGGGGAGCGTCACGACAGCGGGTGCACAGGTGGACGTCGAGGCTGACCTCGATGTCGTTGTTGGTGACCCCTTGCCGGCGCTGCCCATCGGCCCCGGACCGCTGTACCCACTCGACCGGTACGGCCCACGTGCCGACGACAACGTGGTGCTGCGCTGGGACGAGCAGACGCTTGCCGCCATCCGGGCGCTGCACACCGGGCCGACGATCAACGCCCGCGCGGTTGCGATCGTCCACACCGCCATGTACGACGCGTGGGCGGCGTACGACGAGACCGCCGTCGGAACACGGCTGGGCGATGACCTGCGCCGGCCGGCCTCCGAGCACACGACATCCCACAAGAGCATGGCGATGAGCTACGCCGCCTACCGTGCGCTGGTCGATCTCTTCCCGGCCAAGGCCGACGACTTCACGGCCTTCATGCGTGCTCTGGGCTACGACCCGAACAACCGCTCGAACAATCCCGCGACACCTGTCGGCGTCGGCAACCGTGCGACGAAGGCGGTGCTCGACTTTCGCGCCATGGACGGCTCGCACCAATCCGGCGGTTACGCCGACACCAGCGGATACGAACCGGTCAACACACCCGACACGGTCAACGACCCGTTCCGGTGGCAACCGCTGCGACACCCCGACGGCACCGGCGGAACCGTGGTCCAGAGGTTCCTGACACCGCACTGGGGGCAGGTCACGCCCTTCGCGTTGACCTCACCCGAGCAGTTCCTGCCCCCGGGCCCAACGATGCGGACCCTGTTGCAGCTCGACGAGGAGATCACCGACACCCTGCTGCACAGCGCGTCCCTCACCGACGTCCAGAAGGTGCGGGCCGAGTACTGGGCGGACGGTCCCGCCAGTGAGACGCCGCCGGGGCACTGGTGCCTCTTCGCGCAGGCGGTCTCCCGCGCGCGCGACCACAGCCTGGACCAGGATGCCAAGCTGTTCTTCGCGCTCGCCAACGCCGAGCTCGACGCCAGCATCGCCGCGTGGCACGCGAAGCGGAAGTGGGACTACGTCCGGCCGATCACGGCCGTCCGCACACGCATGGAGGGCAGGTGGGTGCTCGCATGGGCGGGTCCCTACAAGGGCACGCGCCTGATCAGGGGCGAGACGTGGCACCCGTACCAGGCGGCGACGAACCCGAGCCCGCCGTTCGCCGAGTACGTGTCGGGTCACTCCACGTTCAGCGCGGCGGGTGCGCAGGTCCTGCGGCGCTTCACCGGCAGTGACCTGTTCGGCGCCCGCACCAGCGTTGCACCGGGAGCGTCCTTCGTGGAGCCGGGGCTCGTGCCGCTGGTCCGGCAGGTGCTCATCTGGCCGACGTTCAGCGACGCGGTTGCCGAGGCCGGCATGTCCCGCCGGTACGGCGGCATCCACTTCCCGGACGCCGACCTGCACGGGCGGACGATGGGCGAATCGATCGGGCAGCAGGCGTGGTCGAAGGCCCGCACGTTCTTCGACGGGACCGCCGGCGGCTGACCCACGTCCCGTGCACCGCGATGAGTTCCTGGCCGCAGCGTCGTCTGTCAGGGGTGAGGGCGTCGACGCCGCCGCGTCGCGCCGCCCATCGACCCCAGTGGAGCAGGTCATGCCGAAGCTACGGGTGCACAACCTCTCGATCTCGCTCGATGGCTACGCCGCCGGACCGCACCAGTGCCGCGACCATCCCCTCGGCATCGGCGGCGAGCGCCTGCACGACTGGGCGTTCGCAACGCGCACGTTCCGGCGGATGCACGGCATGGAGGGCGGCGGGACCGGTCTCGACGACGACCTCGCCGCGCAGGGCAGCCAGGGCATCGGCGCCGGGATCATGGGGCGCAACATGTTCGGGCCGGTCCGTGGGCCGTTGGGGTGACGAGCAGTGGGACGGCTGGTGGGGCGACGACCCGCCCTTCCACCACCCGATCTTCGTGCTGACCCACCACCCGCGACCGGCGGTCGAGATGCAGGGCGGCACGACGTTCCACTTCGTCACCGACGGCATCGAGGCGGCATTGGAGCGCGCCTTCGCGGCTGCGGACGGCCTGGACGTCAGTGTCAACGGTGGCCCGGCGACGATCCGGCAGTACCTGCGGGCCGGGCTGATCGACGAGCTGCACGTCGCCATCGCGCCGCTGCTGCTGGGCGCCGGTGAGCACCTGTTCGGCGACCTGGGCGACGCCGTCGACGGCTACGAGTGCGTCGAGCTGACCAGCTCCCCGGCGGCGGCGCACATGCGCCTGGTGCGGACCACGCCGTGATCAGGCCGACTGCAAGCGGGCGAGCCACTCGTCGAGCATCTGCTTCGTGAACCCCGTGTCCGGGAAGACCGCGAGCGTCTCCATCGGCATCGCGCCGATCATCGCGAGCAGGTCGTCGTCGTGCAGCGGACTGTCGCCGTCGCCAACCGTCGCGAGCACCTCGCGTCCCTGCGGATCTGCCAGCCACTCGTGCAGCGTCGACCTCGGCGTCAGTGGACCGGCGATCGACGGCGCGTCGAGGGTGATCGTCTCGGCGGCCCCCAGGTCGCGTGACGACGAGCCGACCTCGATCACGAAGTCGCCGGCCTCGACCGCCCAGCGCCCGAGCTGGACCGACCAGAAGGCGAAGGCGCGCTGGTCGAGCGAGATCGTGACCCGGCGCCGCTCCCCCGGCTCGAGCCACACCTTGGCGGCGCCCTTCAGCTCGCGGACTGGGCGGGCGACCGACGCCTCGACGTCGCCGACGTAGACCTGCACGACCTCGCCGCCGGCGACCCCGCCCGTGTTGGTGACGGTGGCGCTGACCTCCACGTCGAGGTCGCCGTCGGCCACCGAGCCCGACACCGCCACGTCGATGTCGTCAATCTCGAACGTCGTGTAGGACAGCCCGAACCCGAACGGGTAGCTGACCCGCTGGTCCAGCGCGTCGTGCCCGCGGTAGCCGACGAACACGCCCTCGCCGTAGCGGACGACCCCCCGGTCACCGGGGAAGTTCAGGTACGCCGAGTTGTCCTCCAGCCGCAGCGGGATCGTCTCCGCCAGCTTGCCCGAAGGGTTCGCGAGGCCCAGCAGCAGGTCGGCAGCTGCGCCACCGGCGGCCTGCCCCGACAGCCAGCACTCCAGGATCGCCGCCACGTCGCCGTCCCAGTCCGACACCTTCACCGCGGACCCGTTGGCCAGCACGACGACCGCGCGATCGTGCACGGCCGCCACGGACCGCAGCAGGGCGACCTGGGTCGCCGGCAGGTCCATGTCGGACCGGTCGTAGCCCTCTGACTCGTCGACCGCCGGGAGCCCGAGGAACACCACGACGTGATCGGCGTCGCGGGCCAGTGCGACGGCCTCATCGCGCAGCGCGGCGTCATCGGTGTCGTCAACGCGGAACCCCGCGGCGAAGCGAACGTCGACGCCCGGGCCGACGCCGACGGTCAGCTCGTCGAGCGCGACGTCGATGCGCGTCGGGTTGACGTGCGAGCTGCCCGCCCCCTGGTAGCGGGGGGTGCGGGCGAACTCGCCGATGACCGCCAGCGTCTCGCCGGCGACTGGTCGCAGCGGCAGCACGCCACGGTCGTTGCGCAGCAGCACCGCGGACTCGTGGGCCGCCCGGCGCGCCAGGGCGTGGTGCGCGTCGACGTCGACCTCGACGTGCTCGCGCAGTGCTGACTGGGACCGGTAGACCAGGTCCAGCACCCTGCGCACAGACGCGTCGAGCACCGCCTCGTTCAGCGCCCCCGATCGTACGGCTTCGACGACCGCGGCGTCGCTGACGCCCAGGTGCGGGGGCATCTCCAGGTCGAGCCCGGCGCGCAGCGCCGCGACCCGATCGTGGACGGCGCCCCAGTCCGACACGACCAGCCCCTCGAACCCCCATTGCTCACGCAGGACCTCGGTCAGCAGCCAGCGGTGCTCCGATGCGTGGGTGCCGTTGATGCGGTTGTAGGAGCACATGACCGTCCACGGCCGCGCCCCGGTCACGACGCGCTCGAACGCCGGGAGGTAGACCTCTCGCAGGGTGCGCTCGTCGACCTCGGCGCTGACCCGCATGCGGTCGTGCTCCTGGTTGTTCGCCGCGAAGTGCTTCAGCGACGTGCCGACGCCCCCGCGCTGGACGCCCTGGACCATCGCGGTCGCCAGCTCACCGGCCAGCCACGGGTCCTCCGCCACGTACTCGAAGTTCCGCCCGCACAGCGGCGACCGCTTGATGTTGATCCCGGGCCCGAGCAGGACGGAGACGCCCACACCGCGGGCCTCAACGGCCAGCGCCGCGCCGACCTCGGCGAACAGCGCCGGGTTCCACGAGCTCGCCAGGCCCGCCGCCGTAGGAAAGCACGTCGCCGGCGCGCTCGCCGACAGGCTGATGTCGCCAGCGTCGTTGACCTGGGCGCGCAGCCCGTGCGGGCCGTCGGACACCATGATCCGCGGGACGCCAAGGCGCTCGACCGCGGCGGTGTGCCACATGTCCGAGCCACTGCACAGCAACGCCTTCTCATCCAGCGTCAGCTCGGCGACGAGCGCCTCGACGTCCCGCGCGGACGATGCCTGCTCGGTCATGCGGTGCTCCTTGGCTGGCGGCCGGGTCAGTGGGCGGATCGAGCTGACGGCGGATCCAGCTCGCACGTCTCGCGCCGTTGATGCCCCGTCGGCGGCCGGACGTATCGGACCCCGCGAGGACCGATGAGTCCATCCGACCTGAGCGTCGTGATCTCGACCGATGTGACACGGAAGGGCGATCGATGAAGACGGAGCTCGACGAACGGTACGGCGAGCCTGGCGCTGAGCCGACGCCGTGGGCGACGGCCGAGGACGAGATGGCCGCGGCGGACGTCTGGTGGGTCACGACCCTGCGCCCCCCAGGGCGGACCGCACGCCACGCCACTGCTCGCGGTGTGGGCCACCGGCGCGCTGCATGTCTGCACCGGCCGCGGCGAACAGAAGTGGCGGAACCGGGCGGGCAACCCGCGGTGCTCCGCCATCACGGGACACAGCGACAGGACGAGCGGCACCGACTACGTCGTCGAGGGCGTCGCCGAGCGCGTGGTGGACGACGGGCGGCTGCGGGAGCTGGCGGACGCGTGGGAGGCAAAGTACGGACCGGAGTGGCACTTCGACGTCGCCGACGGCGCGTTCGTCGCCGGCGGCCACGTCGCCGAGGTCTTCAGAGTGCGACCGACCGTCGCCTACGCCTTCGGCAAGGACCCCTACAGCCACACCCGCTACCGCTGGCCGGCGCGCACAGGCGCCGTTGCGGCGGCGTCGCTGCGGGACGCCACCGTGGCGGTCCGGCTCCCCGCCCAGGACCTGGACCGTGCCCGGCGCTTCTACGCCGACGCGCTCGGCCTCGAACCGAACGAGACCCGCGACGGCGGGCTGCGCTATCTGTGCGGCGACATCGAGTTCGTGGTGTTCAAGTCGTCGGGCCGTCGGTCCGGCGAGCACACGCAGGCGGGCTTCTACGTCGACGACATCGACGCGACCGTCGCCGAGCTGTCGGGCCGCGGCGTGGTGTTCGAGCAGGCGGCGATGGATGATCTGCCCGTGGACGGCGTCGTGGTCGACATCCCCCGGTACCTATCCATCCACCGGGGCGGTCGGCGAACGGGCGGCCTGGTTCCGCGACAGCGAAGGCAACCTGCTCGGCGTCAGCCAGCTCGTGATGCCCGGGTCGCCTGCTGCCGCACGCGACGTCTTCAGGCGGTGACCGTCGCGCGCAGCCGTCCTGCGGCTCACCTGGGGTAGCATGCGCCTTCGTGCGCAGACCAACGACCTCGGCCGACCTGGACGATCGTCCGCTGGGGCGGCGCGCCGGCTTCATCGCGGACGACCGCGGCTGGGCGGAGCCGATCGAACCGTGCCGCGGCGCCGCGTGACGGCGGCCACCGACGCGCGGATCTCCGTGCGGCAGGACCTGCAGCTGGCCGTGCGCCGCTGGGTGGGTGCCACGAGCCCATCGTTCGTGCTGGTCCACGGGCTGGCGTCGAACGCGCGCATGTGGGACGGGGTCGCTGCTCGGCTGTGCGACGCGGGTCACGCCGTCGTCGCTCTCGATCAGCGCGGCCACGGTCGCTCGTACGCGCCCAACGCCGGCTACGACTTCGCGACGGTCACCGACGATCTGCGCCTGCTGGTCGACGCGCTGGGCCTCGTGCGTCCCGTGCTGGTCGGCCAGTCGTGGGGTGGCAACGTGGTGTTGGAGGCCGCCGCGAGGTGGGGTGACTGGCTGGCGGGGATCGCGGCCGTCGACGGCGGGACGATCGATCTGCAGCAGCGCTTCCCGACGTGGGAGGCGTGCGCCGCGCAGCTCGCGCCACCCGTCTTCGACGGCATCACCCGCCCAGAGCTCGAGCGCCGCGTGCGTCGGATGCACCCTGACTGGCCCGACGACGGCATCGCCGGCATCCTCGCGAACCTCGCCGAACTGCCCGACGGATCGCTGCGACCGCACCTGCGCCGGGACCTGCACATGCAGATCCTCCGCGCGCTGTGGGAACACGAGCCGACAAAGCGCTACCGCGCGATCGACGCACCGGTGCTGCTGATCCCGGCCGACGCGGGAGACGCCGCCCGGACGTCGACCACCCGCCACGACGTCGGCGTCGCGGCCGATCTGCTCCCCCGTTCGCGGGTCCGCTGGCTCGTCGGCGACCACGACCTGCACGCTCAGCAGCCCGACGCGGTCGCACGGCTGCTGCTCGACGCCGTCGGCGACGGCTTCTTCCGTTGACGCGCACCACCGTGGCCGGTGGGGCACCAGCCGTCGTGCCATCCGGACCGACGCCCGCGCTGCGCGCGTCGGTCCGGATGGCACGACGGATCGCGGACGATGGTCCCTGACCGGCCGTCACACCCGGTCGAAGCTGGAGGGTCCGGCGGCGGCGCCTGCGACACGGCGGCACGCCGGGCCAGGCCCGCGACCCGGCTGGGCCCACGGTCGAGCGGCACGGGAGGCAGCCGATGACCACCACCACCGACCACCACGGCCACGGTCCCGCCGCTGCGCGCCTGCGGGAGCTGCGCGAACCGACCATCCGCCTGCGCCGACGCATCCCAGAGGCGTTCCAGGCCTTCCTCGACCTGTCGAACGCGGCCATGACCGACGGTGCGCTGTCGGCGAAGCACAAGGAGCTGATCGCACTGGCTCTCGCGGTCTCCCAGCACTGCGAGGGATGCATCGCCTACCACGCGCGCGGTGCGGCCCGACGCGGGGCGACCGAGCCGGAGGTGGCCGAGGCCCTCGCCGTCACGATCGTGCTCGGTGGCGGTCCGGCGGCCAGTGACTACGCGCCCCGCGCCCTGCAGGCGTTCCGCGAGTTCGCCGACGCGGACTGAGGCAGCGGGCCGGCGGCGCCGGCTCCTGCGTGACGACCCCGTGAGGTCGCTCCGCGGCCGCCGCACCTCAGCAGCCCAACTGGTCACCGCTTCCCGTCTTGGCCGGACCACTCCCGGAGGGGCGATCCGGCCCACGGGTCGTGTCGACACATGCCGATGACGGCAGCAGCACACCTCGCACATGGTTCCCTTGTGCGGACTCGGGCGTCGTCAGTGTCCGCCGAGGCGGGGATGGAATCAACGGGCGCGTCGGCGTGGTTCGGCGCCCGCGACCGCCGCGGACAGCAGTCGAGGGGTCGCCGTGCATGATCAGGTCACGACGACTCGGCGGGCCCGGGGCCGACCGCGTCGCGGACGGCCCGCTGGCGTGCACGTCCGGCCGCCTCGCGGACCGTGGCGAGCTCGGCGGGGAGCCAGCCGACACGTTCGGCCTCGTCGAGGATCAGGTCGATCTCGCGGTCGATGGCCGCACCCCGCACGGGGTCGTCGGTCTCGCCGTGCACGTTCTCGAGCATCAGCAGCAGCGCGAGTGCGACGTTGGGCCGATGCGCCATGGACCAGCGCACGTGCCCGCAGACGATCTGCAGATGGATCACGAGGTCGAGTCCGGTGGCGAACACCCGAAGGTCACCGGCGTCGTCGCAGATCCGCACCGGCGCGACGTGTCGACGGGCCATCTCTGTCAGCACGACCGTCGCGTGGTGGATCGCCTGCACAGCCGAGTACGGGTCGTTGAGCGACGGCGACAGAGCACGGCCGGCGATGTCGACCAGCTGGCGCAGGCCGAACCCGACGTCCTGCTCGATCTTGCGCTCCCGATGGATGATCAGGGTCCGGCCGACCACCCGTTGGTAGCGCTCGATGTCCGCTGCGCCGTCGATCCAGCCGATCGGCCGGCCCCGGACCACGTGGAAGCCGGTCATCGCCGTGATGACCACTGTCGCACCGTCGCCCAGGGCCAGCTCGGCGACCGGCCTGGGATCGATCGCCTGGACGTACCCGGACCGCGGCGCCACCAGCGCGGCCGCCGAGTGCGGTCGATCCGGAGGCGTCGCCGCGGCGTGGTCGGGCTGGCCGAGTGGCATCGTCTCGCGCACCAGGTGCAGCGTCATGGTCGCGACGTCGCTCATGATCGTGTCGATGCGGATGCTGTTGGTGATGTGCTGGATGTAGTAGACGAGCATCCCGACACTGATCAGCGCCAGTGCCAGGGCTCCCGAGACTGCGAGCCGGGGAACGAACGCGCTCCCGCCCGCATCGGGGCTGCCGACCGTGTGGAGGCCGGCGAGGCTGTAGGCGACGGTCCCGACGAACGTCGACAGGACGAGCTGGGTCCCACTGTCACGCAGGAACGAGCGCAGCAGGCGCGGCGAGAACTGCGTCGAGGCGATCTGCAGCGCCACGACGGTCAGCACGAAGACCAGGCTGGTCACCGTGATCATCGTGCTCGTCACGGTCGCCAGCAGCTGCCGGGCGTCGGTCGCGTCACCCTTGAACGCCACGCGCCCGAGCAGGCTGTCCGCGGCGACCTCGATCATCGACAAGACGAGGCCGAGCAGGAGCGCCGAGACGATCGCGAGCGTCGGCTTGGCCCACAGCGGCCAGCGCGTCATGCTGCGAAGCTCGGCGCGGCGTGCCGTCAGACGCACGATGCGCGCTCCTCCGTTGATGCCGACCCGGCCGGCCGTGCCGACCTGCGCCCCTTCCCGATTATTCGCCCTGACGCGACCCGGGACCAGAGCTCGTCCGGCGGGACCCACCGGGATGCGCGGTCCTTCGCGCGGGTGAGGCATGCGGCGACGGTCCCCGGACGGCCCGACGCATGCATCGCCAGCCGCCGGGCCCGCGCAGGTTCCCCGGGATTGCCGACGATCGTCGGTAGCCTCGTCGCGACTACGTACTCGTCATGCGTACGCAGTGGCGGCGCAGGCTCGGCGCACACGCCTGCAGCCCGTGCCGTGCCGTTGGAACAGCCGGCGCACACCGAGGAGCGCGCGTGCGGTCACGGCCCGACATCCGTCTCGCGGTCCACTGGGCTGCGACGGCGGCCGTCGCCGCGCTCGCGGTCGGCACCATCATGACCCGGGTGGAGGCCCCGGACGACCGGCCCGCTCCGGAGCCGGCGTGCTCCGGCCCACCCGTCGCGCTGACGTTCGACGACGGCCCGAGCCGTGACCACGCCGTGCGACTGGCCGACATCCTGGCGCGCAACGACGTGCGCGCGACGTTCTTCATGACGGGCCAGTCGGTGGCGGCACGGCCCGGCCGTGCCAGCCGCTTCGCACGGGACGGCCACCGGATCTACAACCACACGTACGACCACCTCGACCTGACCGCCGTCAGCGACGCCGAGATCCACCGTCAGGTCGCGATGACCCGACGGGCGCTGCGCGCGGCCGGCATCCGTGATGGCCGCGTCGTCCGGCCGCCGTACGGCAGGATCAACCGACGCGTGCGAGGGGTCCTGCGCGACATGGGCTACCGGTCGGCCCGTTGGACGGTCGACACCAACGACTGGGACCGGTCGCGCACGGCGGACGACATCCACCGCGCCGTCGTCGCCGGCCTCGAGCCCCGGGCGAACATCCTCCTGCACGACAAGGAGGACTCCGACGCGACCGTGGCCGCGGTCCCGCGGATCATCCGCACGGTCCGACGCCGCGGCTACTGCTTCGGCGTCGTCGACCGGCGTGGCCGCGTCGTGCGCGACCGCAGGAGCTGATCGCCGACACGGCGAGCGGCCACGGATGCCGCCGCCCGCCGCATCTCCGGCGCGACGAGGCCGTCACCTGTTTCGATGCCGAGGTGTCCGCAACGAGGTGGGGTCATGAAGATCATGCTGCTGTGCTCGGCCTTCAATGGCCTGAGTGAACGGGCGTGGATCGATCTGCGCGGCAGGCCATGAGGTCGTCGTGCGCGTCGTCGGCGACGCCGAGGCGCTCACCGCCGGCCGCCCGGCGTTCGAGGACGCCGTCGTGTCCTGTGCGCACCGGCTCGCGGCGAGCGACCGCTACGACGAGCTGCTGGTCGCCAAGCACACACCGCCCTCGAGGCGGACACGTGCGACCTGCGGCTCGACGCCTATCGCGTGCAGGAGCTGGCCGAGATGCGGGCGGACATCTTCGACGACCGGCTTCTCGTCCGCGCGTCTGGCGTTCGTGTCGAAGCAGCCACCCGGCGCCGGTCCGCGACCGACCGAGGCCGAGGCACGCCCCGCCGCGCACTGATCGGCAGACGGGCGGGCTGAGCAGGGCGCCGGCCGATCGTCCTCGGCTACGCTGCAGGTCCGCCCACACACGCTCGACCGCGGAGGATGGCGATGAGGATCGCGTTCGGTGCCGACGACACATCTGCGACGGTCGACGCGGTGCTCGACCACCTGCGCGACGCCGGTCACGACGTGACGGTCGTCGACGCGGGCACGCCGTGGCCGACCATCGCCCACCGGGTGGGCACGGCGGTCGTCGACGGCACGACGGACACGGGCATCGTCATGTGCTGGACGGGCACCGGCACGAGCATCGCGGCCAACAAGGTCCCCGGGGTGCGTGCCGCGCTGGCGTGGGAGCCGTGGATCGCGCGAAACGCGCGCCGATGGAACGACGCCAACGTCCTCGCGCTGAGCCTGAAGCGCACGGCGCCGGACGTCGCGGTCGAGATCGTCGACGCGTTCCTCGACGTCGAGACGCCCGACGCCGACGAGGTCGACAACATCGCAGCCATGGAGCGCTGGCAGGGGCCCACGGGCATCGACTCGACGAGTGGATTCAAGTCTAACGTTTAACTAGAACGTGAGAGTTCTGCGCTGCGCAAAGTCGGAATAGCCCTCGGTATCGCGATCACAGGGAGCTCCGCGCCCTGGCAGCACGCGGCGATACCTGACCTCGGGCGCCTCGATGCCCAGCACGGTCTGGCGACGCCGTGTGCCGTCGGCGGCCCAGCCCCGCGCCGTGTAGAAGACCCGCGCGCGTTCGTTGCCCTCGTGGACCCACAGCACGGCGTCGCCGAACCCCACCGCACGCAAGCGGTCACAGCCGGCGGCCAGCAGGGCGCTGCCGACGCCGCGACGCCAGTGGTCAGGGTCGACGTAGAGCGCATAGACCTCACCTCGCGCCGCATCTGCCTTGAGCTCCTCGCCGCCGACCAGGACGAACCCGACCGCGCGCCCGAGGTCCTCCAGCAGCAGCTGTGCGGACCGCCGGGGCGGATCGTCGAGCACCTCGTGCCACAGATCGATCCGGTCCGTCACCGACAGCCCGTCGAGGAACGCGGCGGGCATCAACCCCCGGTACGCGCGCTGCCAGGCCCGCACGTGCAAGTCGGCGAGCGCGTCCGCGTCGTGCGGGTGTGCCGTGCGCAAGTGCATCGGCGTCTCCGGTGTCGCGGCGTTCCTGCACCGACGCTAGCCGCTGGTGCCGGGTCCGTTCACCCAGCCCCGGCTGCTGGTGGTCCCTGAACGGTGCCGGAACGTGTGTTAGTGGACAACCGTCGGCACACCCGGACGAGCAACGTCCGCAACACCACGGTCCCGGCGCCGGAGCTGACGATCGAGGTGCCCGACGAGGGCAGCAAACTCCGCGGCACCGTCGAGGTGCGGGCGGTGGCCGACCCGGAGCGGGGCACGCACGAGGTCACGTTCGAGCGCCGCGTCGGTGACGGCGGGTGGACCGAGATCGGGACCGACGACTCGTCGCCCGCCTACTCGGTGTTCGACGACCTCTCGGCGCTGAGCCTGGCGGCGGGCACCGCGATCGCCTACCGAGCGACGCCGCACGACGGCGACACGACGGTGGTCAGCGACGTGCGGACGGTCCAGTTCGCCGGGCCACCGGCCGAGCAGGCGATCGTGCACTAACACCGGCCCGCGGGCGACTACGCCGACTGGGCGCTGCACCTCTTGGGCGACGCGGTCGCTCCCGACGTGCTGGCGAGAGGCGCGTCCGCCGGGCGGGGGGTGGGCCTGCGAGGCTGCCCGGTGGTCGAAGGTGGGCGATGCGAGTACAGCACCCGAGCGCAAAGGCGACCACCCACACGGCGAACGCGCGCACACGTGCGTCGGCGCCACCGATCGTGTCCGCGTCCGCCGGAACCGTGCTCACCGACGGTCCTCCGGCACCTCGGCCTCCCTGGTTCGACACGGCGTGCGTGGAACGGGCTTCGCTGCCGCACGGGCGATTCGGACCCGGACATGATGCACCGTCGTGGTAGCAGGACCGTCGCCTCGACAGCCGTGGACTTGTACCGCGAACGACTGTCCAACGACGAACGCGGCTGTGCGCGTCAGGCCAGACGCAGAACGCGGTACATGGGAACCGGCTGTTCGCGCCCCTTGACGGCGACCGGGCCGAGCGCTTCCGCGACCACCCGGTCCGCGACGCGGTCGTGGGTCGCGCCCGACAGCACCACTTCCCCGGGCGTGGCTGCGGCCTGGACCCGCGCCGCGACGTTGACCGCGTCTCCGATCACCGTGAACGAGTGCTGCCGGTCGGTGCCGACGTTGCCGATCACGGCGCGGCCGGTGTTGACGCCGATCCGGAAACGGGGCCATCCGGGGTGGGCGTCGGCGACGTCGCGCACCGCGTCGCGCATGCCGACCGCCGCCTGCACCGCGCGCAGGGCGTGGTCGGGCTGGTCACCCAGCGCATTGAAGACCACGAGCACGGCATCGCCCGCGAAGCGCTCGATCATGCCCTCCGGCGCACCCGTGACGGCGGGCACGGCGCGCTCCCAGTACCCGTTGAGCATCGTGACGACCTCGGCGGGGTCACGTGCCTCGGAGAACGCGGTGAAGCCGGCGAGGTCCGCGAACAGCACGGTGATCTCCGCCTCGTGCCCGCCGAGACCGGCACGGTCCGGGTCGTCGACCAGCCGCGACGCAAGTTGCGGTCCCACATAGTGTCGGAACAGCTCGTCGACGCGGACGAGCTCGCGTGCGGATCGCTCGAGCGCGCGGACCTCGTCGGCCCCCAGCCCGCCGTCCTTGAGGTCCTCGACGACCGTGGCGGTCGATCCACCCTCCTCCAACGTGCGCACGAACGCCGCCAGCCCGGACGAGGTGCGCTCGTCGAGGCGGTCGATGGTCCGGTCGAGATATAGCCCGCGCAGCGTCCCGGTCACCGACCGCTCCCGGCGGTAGGCGGAACGCGCGGCGAGGAACACCACGCCGAACGCCGCGGTGATCAGGACGTGCCACTCCCACCATGTCACATGCCAGGCGCGTCCGAACATGATCGCGATCATCGCCTCGGCCAGCAGCACGAAGGCCACCGCCACGGCCAGCGGCAGCTGGTCACCGCGTGTGCGGTGGAGCCCGAGGTAGCGCACGGCGGCCACCAGGTACAGCACGATCGCCAGCGGCGCCAGGAGCCGGATCACGGGCGGGGCGATCTCGGCGGGAGGTGCGTCGAGCCCCGACGTCCGTGTCAGCGAGGCGACGGCCCACGCGACGATCACGGCGCCGATGCCGGCGCGCAGTGCACGCAGCCGTCCACGGCTGCGTCCCCACCTGACGAGCTCGACCGTCGAGGCGACCGCCAGGACAGAGGCGAGCAGCAGCCCAACGGGCGTCGCGATCGTGAACCCCAGGTTCTGGTCGGCGAGCACGACGCCCGGCGTCGCCAACGCGTGCAGCCCGAGGAACCCGGCACACGTCAGCAGGACGAGCGACACCAGGAAGGTGCGGCTGTCGGCGTGCTGCTCGGCGGCACCGCCGATGACCAGCCCCAGCACCAGATCGACCACCGCGACCAGCAGCACGAGCCAGAAGTGGGCGGGATGATGCTGCCACTCGACGTCGAGCGGCGGCACCGCGAGCAGCACGACCAGCCCGACCATCGGGAGCGCCAGCACCGCGAGCACGGCCGGCAGCCGCGTCCACCGGGTGGCTGCGGCGCTCATGTGCGCCGCCCCGGCTCCGGTGACGCCTGCAGTGTCGCATCGAGGTGGCCGGCGTCGAGGTGGATGACCCGGATCCCGAGCAGCGTGCCGAGGCCGCGGCTGACATGGGTCCTGCCGCCGCCACAGTTGCCGATGACTGCCACACGCTGCACGCCTGCAGCGTAGCGACACCGACCCGCCGGGCACGTCCTAGAGTGCAGCTCCGAGCCGCCCCGACGCGAAGGGACGTGCGATGTTCGCCATGTTCGGCAAGCTGACGGCCACGTCAGGGCAGCGCGACGAGCGCTCGAGATCCTCCTCGAGGCCGCGGACGTCGTGGGCGACGTCGACGGTGCACGCTGTACCTCGTGAACATGGCCACCCACGATCCGGACGGCGTGTTCGTCTACGAGGTGTGGGACAGCGCGGACGCGCACCGGGCCTCGCTGGAGGTCGAGGCGGTGCGCAGCGCCATCTCGCGCGCAATGCCGCTGCTCGTGGGCCCGCCGATCGGCCAGTTGACGCTGACGCCCGTCGGCGGCCTGGGGATGCCAGAAGCCGGAGGTTGACGTAGGTTCAATCATCTGTTTGAATGGATCAAACAGATGATTGAACCTGCCGATGGCAACGACACAGACCACCAGCGCGATCCTCGACGCCGCCGAGCAGCTGTTCGCCCTGCACGGCGTCGATGCCACCTCCATCCGCGAGATCACACGCGTCGCGGACGTCAACGTCGCCGCCGTCCACTACCACTTCGGCACGAAGGAGGCGGTGCTGCGGGCCGTCACCGACCGGGTGGTCGGCCCCATGAACACACGCCGGTTCCGCCTGCTCGAGCGGGCGCAGGACGCCGCGGCGCCGCGACCTCCCGACATCGACGCGGTGATCGAGGCGTTCGTCAGACCCGACATCGAGACGCTCATGGACCTGCAGCGACGGGGTCCGACCGTGGCCCACTTCCTCGGCCGGGTGTACAGCGACCAGAAGCCGTGGATCCGACGGATGGCCGGCGAGCAGTTCGCCGAGGTCGGCGAGCGGTTCTTCCCCGCCATCGCGGTCGCGCTCCCCCACCTGCGACCCGACGAGATCGCCTGGAGGATGGCCCAGGTCACCGCGCTGGTCGTGCACACCTTCGCGACGTGGCCCGAGGCCGGAATGGACGCGGCCGGCGCCGAGCGCAGGATCGCCCGCCTGTGCGCATTCATCACGCCGGCCCTACGGGCACCGGCGGTCCCGGAGCGAACGGAGGTGACAACCGGCACACCGTGATCGCCCACCCGCGCCGGGTTGTGGAAGGCGCGACGGGGACGGGCGTGATCGCCAGACCCGACTGGCTGCCCCCCGAGCAGTACCCGTTCACCCTCAGACGCCGCGGTGCCGTTGCCTTTATCGACGAGGGTGCCGGTCCGACGCTGCTGTTCGTCCACGCCGGGATGTGGTCGTTCGTGTTCCGCGACGTCATCACCCGCCTGCGTACGGACTTCCGCTGCGTCGCCCTCGACTTCCCCGGCTTCGGGCTGGCCCCTCAGGCGGACGACGACGCGTCGATCGCCGACCTCGCCGGTGTGCTCACGACGTTCGTGACGGAGCTCGATCTGCGGGACGTGACCGTCGTCGCCAACGACCTCGGCGGCCCCGTCGCCCTGGCGACGGCTGCGGCGCTGCCCGAGCGGGTGCACGGCCTCGTGCTGGCGAACACCTTCGCCTGGACACCGGACCACCGCGCGCTGCGGGCGATGCTCCGCGTGATCGGCGGACGCCCGGCGGAGGCCGTCGGCGTGACGACGAACGTCGTCGCGCTCCTGACATCGACCCGGTTCGGGGTAGGCCGCCACCTCGACCGGGCCGGGCGTGTCGCCTTCCGCGGTCCCTCCCGGGAGCGTCACGTCCGGCGCAGGTTCCACCAGCTCATGGCCTCCACGCTGGACACTCCGGCGTTCACCGACGGCATCGACGACGCTGTGACCACCGTGCTCGCTGACACACCGGTCCTGACCATCTTCGGCGAGCGCAACGACCCGCTCGGCTTTCAAGCCCGCCTCGCCGAACGCTTCGCCGACCACGAGGGCGTGGTCGTGGCGGGTGGCAACCACTTCCCGATGACCGACGACCCGGACCTGTTCGCGGCGTCGGTGCGCGACTGGCACCGACGACGGGTCGCGTCACACGTGACCCGCTGACGCCGGGACCGCTCGCAGGCGGGTGCCGGCCACGTCGGCAGCCGGCCGGTCGCTGATCCGGGCGGGCCCGTCGACGCGGACGGCCGCGGCGATGACGTCGGCACCCGCGACTCGTCGCTGCCCCTACCCGCGCCAACTGTTCGTCGATGTCTCGAGATCTGACAGTCGTTCGTGACCGGCGTCGGGACCGTCCGGATCTAGCGTTGCGGCCGGCCTCGCTCGATGCTGTCGGCGCCGGCGAGCCCGGTCCCGTGCGCACTGACGTCGTCGAGCAGCGTCGCCCGCGCACCGTCCAGACGAACCACGAGCGCACCTGTGTCGTCGATCAGCCCGATCCGCGCACATGCCAGGTCGCGCGCTGCGAACGCGGCGATGATCTCGTCGACCCGATCGGCGGAGGCACACAGCAGGAACCCGTACGACGGGAACACGTCGAGCCATGTCGGGAGGGGCACGTCCTGTGGCCGCGGTATAGCGGCGAGGTCTACCAGGGCGCCGCAACCCGTTGGTTGCAGCAGCATCGCCAACGTGCCGAGCGTGCCCGCCATGCTGATGTCCTTCGCAGCGACGGCGGCGCCTGTGTCGGCCACGTGCCGGAGCACTCCGAGGTCGCCTCGGACGCGGGTGCCGCGCTGATCGTAGGACGGGTAGAAACCGAAGTCCGAGCGCAATCGACCGTCGAGGCAGGCAGCCATCAGCAACACCTGCCCGGCGCGCGCGTTGCGGGCCAGCAACGGCGCGCCGACGTCACCCACGACGAACGCGGACAGCGAGGGCGCGTCGGACGTGATGGTCAGATGCCCACCGACGATTGGCAGTCCATACAGATCGGCGGCGTGACGCAGACCGGCGAGGACCGCTCGCGCCACGTCGGCCGACGCGACGACGGTGTCGACGATCGCCAGCGGGCGACCACCCATGGCCGCGACATCGTTGACGTTCGCGACCACCGCACCGACACCGGCACCGAACGGATCCCTCGCGACGAACGGGGGGAAGATCGCCTCGCCTGCAGCCAGCACGTCACCGGCGCCGCTGTGGATCAGCGCGGTGTCGTCACCCGGGCCGGTAACCCAGTCGGTCGGGCCGAGCGCGTCGGCGACGTGGTGCAGAGCCTGCTTGGCGATCCGCCCTCGGTTGGCCATGAACCGCCCGGCGATGACGGCGATCGGAGCATCGGGACGCTGGTTCACGGGGCTTCCTCGTCGGGAGGGCTGCGATTATAGTGGAGAGCCATCCATCATGAGAGAGAACCGCAGGTTCGAGTCACGCCCCGGGAGTGCTCCATCAGCGTTCCTGGACCTGCCGCGGCGCTCGACGAAGCCACGCAGGACCGGGCGCACCCACGTGCTGGATGTGGGGCATCCGCTCTCGACCGTCGAGGCTGTCCTCGGGTCACGCGCCGACCTGATCGACCTGTGGAAGTTCGGATACGGTACCGCCTACATCGACGCCGAGGTCGCGGCGAAGGTGGCGCTGCTGCACAGACACGACGTCGCGCCATGCGTCGGCGGTACGTTCCTGGAGATCTCGTGGCTGCAGAACCGGACCCACGAGTGCCTCGCATGGGCCGCCGACGTCGGCTTCAGATGCGTCGAGGTCTCCAACGGAACGGTGCCGATGTCCAAGGACGACAAGCGCGGCCTCATCAAGCGCGCCGCCGAGGAGTTCGCCGTCGTATCCGAGGTGGGATCGAAGAACCCCGCCGACCCGGTCGAGCCGGCCACCTGGCGCGATGACATGCTCGGAGACCTTGAAGCCGGGGCGGTCCTGATGCTCGCGGAGGGACGTGCGAGCGGCACCGTCGGGCTGTACCGGAGCGATGGATCGGTACGGGAGGAGCTCGTCGAGGTCCTCCTCGCCGACGTCGGGGACCAGGTCGTGTTCGAGGCGCCCAGAACGGCGCAGCAGGCGTGGTTCGTGCGCCGGCTCGGTGCCGAGGTGAACCTCGCGAACATCGACGTCACGGCGGCATTGTCCGTCGAGGCGCTGCGTCTGGGACTCCGCGCGGACACGATGCGGATGGACGGCGGTGGCGGACGGGTCGAACCGTGGTCGTGAACCTGTCGCCCGATCGTGAGCGGGAGGTCTCGGTCCTCGATGTCGACGTGCCGCTGGAGCTCGAGGCGCTGCGCGACGTGCTGCATGGGCGCCAGGCGTACCGCCGCACGCGGTACATCGTCGCGCGCCGGGATGATGACGTCGCAGTGCTCGAGATTGAGAAGCGCCGCGAGGAGCCGCTGTTCTCCGAGATCACCGCGGTGCGGATGCTGGCGGGCCCTGACGACAGCGTGCTGGTGACCGATCCCACCGTCGACATCGCGGTGCCGTCGCAGCTCGCCGCACTCGCCGAGGCGTCGACGGCGCGGTGCGTAGTCGTCGAGGGCCGGTACTCCTACATTGGGTTCGTCATCGACGCGGCGCCGACCCGGATCCGGATCGTCGATGCCGTGCCGCCGGACCCGCCGAAGCTGGTCGATCAGGCGCGCAGGGTGCTGGCCACCGCCGATGACCTGCCGTCGATCGCTCTCGACGTCGAGCTGCTCGATCTACGGACCCTGGCCTCCGACGTGACCGCCTCGACCGTGCTCTTCCCGTGCCGCGCGTCGGGGCTCGTCGCAAGCAGGGACAGCGCCTACCTCGACCAGCGGCCGCAGCGCACCGACTGGGTGCTGGTCGGCTGTGCGAGGTCCCGTGAGATCCACCGTTGGTTCTACGGCGACGAGCCGCCGGTGATCGACAGTTGTCCACGCCACGTCGTCGACGGCGGCGTGCCCACGGTCGTCCGCTGCTGCCTGCTCGAGACCGGGATCGAACACGACGGACGGGTCGTGGTCGTGCCCTGGGGCGCGAGCCTGGCCGAGGTCCGCGCCGGACTGGCGGCCGCGGCAGGGCTGGCGGCGTCACCGTGACCGCACGGCTGACCGATTCGCGGCTCTACGGACACCTGTGGGCCACGTCGGAGGTGCGCGCGATCTTCGCCGAGGACGCGCGGCTGCAGTCCTGGCTCGACATCCTCGCCGCACTCGCTCAGGCACAGGCCGACCTGGGACTCGTCCCGCCCGAGGCCGCCGGCGCGATCGTTGCACACGCCGACGTCACCCTGCTCGACCTCGACCTGGTGGCACAGGAGACGCGACGGACGGGCCATTCGACGCTCGGACTCATCCGCGGGCTGCAGGCGGTGCTGCCGTCGGTCGCCCGCGAGCACGTCTACGTCGGTGCCACGGTCCAGGACATCACCGACACGTGGACGGCCCTCGTGATGCGCAGTGTCGGCGGCATCGTGTGGCGGGACCTGCGGTCGCTGGAGGACGAGCTGATCGCGCTGGCCGAGCGTCACCGCGACACCGCCATGGCGGGACGTACCCACGGACAGGCCGGCGCGGTGATCACGTTCGGATGGAAGGTGGCGACCTGGGCCGACGAGATCCGTCGCCATCTGGAGCGGCTGCGTTGTGGGGCGGACCGGTGGCTGGCCGGTCAGCTGGGTGGCGCCGTCGGCACCGCGGCGTTCTTCGGTCCGGACGCCGTCGAGCTCCGGGCGCGGTTCTGCGCACTGCTGGATCTGCCGGCACCACGCGTCTCGTGGCTGACGACACGCGACCGCGTCGCAGACTTCGGGCTGGCGCTCGCGCTGGTCACGCAGACGCTGGGTCGCATCGGCAACGAGATCTACGCACTGGCCCGCAGTGATGTCGGAGAGCTGCGCGAGCAGGTCACTGTCGGCAGCGTCAGCAGCATCACGATGCCCCACAAGCGCAACCCGGAGCGCAGCGAGCACCTGGTGACGCTCGCGCGTCTGGTGCTGCCGCAGGCGCACGTGCTGGTCGAGGGCATGATCGGCGAGCACGAGCGGGACGGCCGCTCCTGGAAGGCCGAGTGGGTGGCACTGCCCGAGATCTGTCTACTCACAGCCACCGCGCTTGCGATCGCCGGCGAGGTTCTGCGCGGCCTCGAGGTCGACGCCGACCGCATGGCCGCAACCGTCGAGGCGCACCGCGGCGATCTGGCCTCCGAGCGGCTGCTCGCGGCCCTGACGCCGAGCGTGGGCAAGCACGAGGCACAGGCATTGCTGCAGGACGTGCTCGCCGAGAGCCGCGACCACCGCGTACCGGTCGAGCGGGCGTTGGCGGCCGCGGTCGACGCGCGGTCCCACCTCGACGACACGGCATTGCGCGCCGCTCTCGACGCCGCGCCGGACACCGGCGCGGCGGGAGCGATGGTCGACGCCGTGGTGGCCCACGCCCGCGCTGCGCGCGCGAGGGAGTCCGAGCGATGGCCATGATCGGGCGCGAGCGCACCGCCGCCGTCGACGTCCTGACCACATCACCGCGTGTCAGCCTGGCGCATCTGCCGACGCCGCTGCACCGCGCGGCGGCGCTGGAGCGGGCGCTGGGCTGTCCGCCGCTGTACGTGAAGCGCGACGATCTCACTGGCTTTGCGTTCGGTGGCAACAAGGCGCGGACACTCGAGTACCTGATCGGCGCCGCGCGCGCCGAGGGGTGTGACGTGCTGATCACCGGCGGAGGACCGTCCTCGGCACACTGCATGACCGCCGCCATGGCAGCACGCGTCGTGGGCATGGCGTGCGTGCTCGTGTGCTTCGGCGAACCTCCGGCAAGCCGGCCTGCGGCGCTCGCGCTGGCGCTCGCCGCTGGCGCGCGGGTGCGGTTCACCGGCGACGACGATCGCGCGTCGATTGACCACCAGCTCGACGTGGTGGCGGCCGAGGAGCGCGCATCCGGTCGCCATCCCGCGGTCGTCCCACGTGGCGGCGCGACGGTTTCCGGCAGCCTGGCGTACGCAGCAGCGGTCCCCGAGGTCTCGACGCAGCTGTCCCGGCTCGGTGTGGAGCCGGATCTGCACCTGCTCGCCACCGGCTCGTGTGGGACGCAGGCGGGCCTCGTGGCCGGCACCATCGCCATGGGTGCGGGCTGGCGCGTGATCGGCGCGTCGGTCAGCCGTCCGGTCGACGAATGTGTCGAGCGCGTCACGGCGCTCGCCACCGCATGCACGCAGCGCCTGGGTGTGCGCCCGCCGATGGTGCACGAGGTGATCGTGGTCGATGCCCGCGGCCCCGGCTTTGGTCGGACCTCTGCGGCCGGTCGGCGGTGCGCGCGGCTTGCCGCAGCGACCGAGGGACTGGTGCTCGACGACGTCTACACCGCCAAGGCGCTCGCTCAGCTGCCGACCGTCGCGCGGTCGGACGCGGCCGTGTTCTGGCACACCGGTGGCACCGTGGCGGCCGTGGCCAACGCGCTCAGTGCCGGAGAGGAGCAGGAACCGTGACCACGCCCACCACGGGACCGGCCGAGGAGCTGGTCGCGGCCGGGTTCGCCTATGAGGTCGGCGATGCGCCGGAGCTGCACCACGGCCTGAACCTGGCCGACATCGCACACGTGCTCGTGCTACGGGAACGGGGACTGCTGCCCGACGCCACGATGGTGCCGCTGCTGCGGCTGCTGCTCGAGACGCATCGACGCCCCGTCGACGACTTCCCGTACGACCCGGCGTACGGCGAGGTCTACAACTGTCGGGAACGCCACTTCGTGGCGCGGCTCGGCGACGACGCCGGTTGGCTGCACGCCGGACGTCCACGGCGCGAGGCCGTGCGTGTAGCACTGCGACTGCGGCTACGCGAGATCACGGCCGACCTGGTGTGCGCCACGGCCGGCCTTGTGATCGCACTCGCCGATCGGGCCGCCGAGCATGCCGAGACCTGCATGGCTGACCAGACCTATCTCCAACAGGCCCAGCCCTCGACGTTGGGTCACTACCTGCTCTCGTTCGCGTACCCGACGCTGCGCGACGGGCGGCGTGCGCTGGCGGCACTCGACGACATCAACCGCAGTCCCGGTGGGGCCGGGTGCGCGAACGGCAGCGGACTGCAGCTCGACCGCGGCCGCGTGGCGGACCTGCTCGGCTTCGACGGCATCATCGAGCACACGCGCGACGCCATGTGGCAGACCGACGGCCTGATCGATGTCACGGCGACCGCAGCAAGCCTGGTCGCCGGCGCCGACAAGTTGGCGGAGGATCTGGAGATCTGGTCGAGCCAGGAGTTCGACTACGTGTCCCTGGCGGCGCCCTACACGCGGGCCAGCGTGCTGATGCCCCAGAAGCGCAACCCGTACGCGCTGAGCGTGGTGCGTGGCAGCACGGGCCTCCTCATCGGCCGGCTCACGGGCCTGCTCGCGGTGACCAAGAGCCCGTCGGCGCGCAGCGACAACCTCATCTTCTCGTACGGCGACATCCCCCGGGCACTGACACAGGCGCGGCGGGTGGTCGAGCTGATGCGCGGGGTCGTGGCGACCCTGGAGGTGCACGCTGACCGTATGTGGTCGGCGCTGATCTCCGGGTTCACCCAGGCCACCGACCTCGCGGAGTTCGTCATGCAGCGCTGCGAGGTGGACTACCGCACGGCCTACCTCATCGTCGGACGCGCCGTCCAGACCGCGGCGGTCACAGGTCTGCGTGGCGTCGATCTCACGGGTGAGATGCTCGATGCCGCCTCCGTCGAACACCATGGCGACGCGCTTGGGCTGGCCGGCAGCGACCTGAGTGCCGTCCTGGACCCGCGTCGACTCGTGGCTGACCGCCTGGTCCCGGGCGGCGCCGCCCCTCGGCTGGTGCGCCAGATGGCCGACACGGTCCGCTCGCAGGCCAAGCAACTGGATCGGGGGGTGTCGGAGCGCCGTGCACGTATGCAGGCCGCCGAGCAGGCGCTTCTGCGCCGTGCCGAGCTGGTGATCGCCGATGGGTAGATCGCGCCGCGGCTCACGCGCCGCCTACGGCGTACTCGATCCGGGGGGGTTCGATCAGCGTGTTCGAGACGAAGCAGTAGGCCTTCGCGCGCTCGATCAACTGCTCGGCGTCCGCGTCGGCGAGATCGGTCGTGACCTGCACGCGGATCCATGCGAAGCGGTTGCCCTCGTAGTCGGCCTCGACGCGGACCGCCAGCTGCTCGAGCGTGATGTCGCACTTGCGCGACGCGTGCGCCACCGCCATGGTGAAGCACGTGGCCAGCGAGGCGAGGAACAGCTCGGTCGGAGTGGGACCATCATCCGTGCCACCGACCGACTCGGGCTCATCGGCCAGGATATCGAAGTCACGCACCGTGACCTGCGACCGGTACCCGCCCGACCACACGGCCAGGAGCGTCTTGTCAGCCATGAGCAGCGATCGTAACAGTGGGGCCATGACCGCCGATCTGCCGGACGAGCTGCAGGTCGTCAACATCGGGCTGCCGGTCTTTGGCGAGGCGGTCGAACGCCAGGGTGCGCGCGCCATCCAGGTGGACTGGCGCATCCCGGCGGGTGGCGATCGCGAGCAGATCGCGGCGTTGACGCGGCTGCACGGGCGGCACGCCGCGCGCGTCGACGAGGCCAACGCGACGGTCTTCGACCGCCTCGACCAGATCGCGCCACGGATCACCGGCATCCGGCCGGTTGCCGAGGTCGCGGTCGACCTGCCCGAGCGCACGGTGTTGCACTCCGGCCCGCCGCTGCCGTGGTCCCAGCTGTGCGATCCGCTCCGGCGGTCGGTGCGCGCGGCCGTGGTCGCCGAGGGCTGGGCACCGACACCCGCTGACGCCGACACGCTGCTGGACGGCGGCGACGTCGGGCTCACCCCCGCGAACCACCACGGAGGCGCCGTGCCGATGGCCAGCGCCATCGGGCCGTCGACGCCTGCGCTCATGGCCGAGGACCCCAAGGGTGGCACCCGTGCCTTCTCCGCCGTCAACCAGGGCCCCGGTCGCAGGGCCTGGATGGGCACCGACGCGCCCGAGGCCGTGGAACAGCTGATCTGGCTGCGCGAGGTCGGCGGTCCTGTGCTGGCCGCCGCGCTCGACGCGCATGGTCCGGTGAACGTGTTCGCCCTGGCAGCGCAGGGCCTGCAGATGGGCGACGACCTGCACATGCGCACGCAGGCCGCAACCAACCTGCTGGTACGTGACCTGCTGCCGTCACTGGTCGCCCTCGACGACCCGCGCACGGCCGAGGTCGCACGGTTCCTGTCCTCGAACCACCTGTTCTTCCTCAACCTCGCGATGGCAGGGGCCAAGGTCGTCGCGGACGCAGCCAGCGGGGTGCACGGATCCAGCGTCGTCGTGTCGATGGCGCGCAACGGCACCACCTTCGGCATCCGGCTGTCGGGCACCGGAGACCGCTGGTTCATCGCCGACGCGCCGCCGGTCGGCGACGCGCTGTACCACGAGCAGTACGGCGACGACGACGCGGCACCCGATATCGGCGACAGTGCGGTCCTCGAGCTGGTGGGACTCGGGGGGGCCGCCGCGGCGGCGTCACCCGCCGTCGCCGGCTTCCTCGGCGGGACACTCGCCCAGGCCGTGGAGACCAGCGAGACCTTCGAGCAGCTGTGCATCGGGCGCAGCCGGCGGTTCAAGCTGCCGTACCTGGACTTCCGGGGATCGCCCGTCGGCGTCGATGCCCGCCGGGTGGTCGAGCTCGAGCGGACGCCGGCCATCAACACCGGGATCCTCGACGCCGAGCAGGGGCGCGGGCAGATCGGCGCCGGTGTCGCGCGCGCGCCGTTGGCGTGCTTCCGCGATGCCGTCCTTGCGCTTGATCAGGCGCTGTCGAATCCCGACTGACGCCGGAGCGCGCCGGCGGCAGCGGCGTCATGGACCTCGGCGTGCTGCCGCGCGCACGCGGCCCACGTGAACATGGACGCAACACCGGGGCCCGTGGCGCCCAGCGACGACCGCAGTGCGGGATCGGTGATCACCCGCCGGATCCCGCCGGCGAGGCCGGCGGCGTCGCCGACAGGGGTCAGCACGGCTCCGACGCCATCGTCGAGGAACTCGCGGAAGACGGGGATGTCGCTCGCGATCACCGGCAGTCCCGCCGCCATCGCCTCGAGCACGACCAGCCCGAAGCCCTCCTTGACCGACGGGAACACCAACACATCGGCCGCGTGGTACCACGACGTAAGCTCGGCATCCGACACCGTCCCCACCATCCGGATGTGCTCGGTCAATGCAAGCTGCTCGGCACGGTCGAGGACCTGCTTCCGGTACCGGCGGTGATCCTGGAAGGAATGGCCGCCGACGACGACGAGCAGGGGCGGCGGATCCAGTTCGTCCCGGATCATCGCCAGCGCCTCGATCAGCTCCATGCTGCCCTTGCGAGGCTCGATGCCCCCGACGGTCAGCAGGAGGGAACGGCCAGCGGCGCCGATACGCGCTCGCAGGGTCGACACCGGGATGGCCGGATCGACTGCGAACCGACGTGTGTCGACACCGTTGGTCACGACGGTCGCCGCGACGCCGAACTCGGTGGACAGGCCGTCGCGCCAGTGGCGGCTGACAACGAGCACGTGGTCGGGATCGAGGATCGAGCGCCGCTGGCACTCGATCAGTGCCTCTGTGGTGAAGTCGTCGACGTGGTGCACGGTGCGGATCACACGGATGGGCAGGCCGTCGTCACGGAGGTGCACCGCGGCCCGCGCGGCGATGCAGTCCTGGGTGTGCACGACCGGGTAACCGTCGAGGCCCGCGGCCAACCCGCTGGTGAGCGCCTCGATCGACGCGAACACCCGCTTCTCGAGCGTCGGCAGGTGGGGCGGCGCCGGGATGATCGTCACCGGAGCATCCACCGGCCGGAAGAACCCCACATCCGGGTCGCCGAGCCCGAAGATCCGGACGGGCCGCCCGATCGCGGTCAGCGCCTCGGCCAGGTGGAGCGTGTGCACCACGCCGCCGCGCGGACGTGTCGAGTAGGTGACCAGCGCGACAGGCGCGGGGTTCATGTGGTGTGTGATCTCCAGGCCAACGGACGGGCCCGAGTGGTGCGGCGTCCGAGCGGCGCGCAGGCGGCCGTGCGACAAGGGCGCCGGGCGGTTCACGCCACGTCCTCGGCGATCGTCGGATCACGTGCGGCAATCGCCGCGGCCAGCAGGGCGGCACGGGCGTTGGTGGGCGCGAGCAGGCAACCGGCGTCGGTCAGCTGCGCTCGCTGGCCCGCGAGGTCCTGGGGGTCGTCGTCGGTACCGAGCACGTACGCGACGACAGCCGGTGCGTCGGCTGCGGAGGTGATCTCCTCGCAGACGGGTGCGAGCACGCCCGCGGGGTCGTCGTGGGCACCGTGGCCCAGCACCACGTCGAGCAGCACCACGGCGGTCGCGGGATCCGCGCCGTGTGTGCGCAGCTGCTCGGCTCGCGGCTCCGGATCGATCATCGGGTGCGGACGACCCCTGGTGTACTCCTCGGCCCCGAGGTCCAGGCACTGGTGCGCGTCGTCGTCCGCAGGCAGCCCCCAGCCGTCCCGCAGCGGCGTGTTGGAGTGCACGGCCCCGAGGTGACGGGACGCCAGGACCATCGCCTCGTAGCACAACGTCCCGCCGGAGAACAGCCCGCGCAGCGACCGACGGCCGCCGCCCAGACCTCCGACGGCGTCCCGGGCACAGCGTGCCATGCCGCGGGCGGGATCGGGCCGCGCACGACCCAGCGCGTCCAGCACCGACAGCGCCGCTTGTTCCAGCGACCCTGCCAGCGCCACGTCATGGGGCGCGGTGACCGCGCTGTGGTCGAGGCCGATGAACGCAGCGACGCTCGGCACGCCGTCCAGCTCCTCCAGCAGTGCGTACGCGACCTGCGGCGCCGGTGGCTTGGAGACCACCAGCAGGACCGATGTCGCAGGATCCGCGCACAGCGCCGCCAAGCCCATGCGCAACGCGACGCCGCCGACGTCCGCCGAGGTGTCGCGACCGCCGACGCCGATGACGTGGGAGGGACCCGCGCCCCAGCGGTGCAGCAGGGTCATGACCTCCTGTGCTCCCGTTCCGGCGGCCGCCACCACACCGACGGGACCTGGCTCGACGACGTTGGCGAACCCAAGGCCGACGCCTCCGAGCATCGCCGTGCCGGCGTCCGGGCCCATCACGAGCAGGCCGACGTCGCGGGCGCGGCGCTTCAGCTCGATCTCATCAGCGACGGCGATCCCGCTGCTGAACAGCAGCACGTGCAGTCCGGCCGACAGTGCCTTGTGCGCCTCGAGCACCGCGTACTCGGCGGCGACGGAGATCAGTGCGACGTTGGCGTCGGACAGTTCCTGGACCGCCTGCTCCAGGGTCTGCGGCCCGGGTCGGCCGCCGCCGGACGGGTCGGGTCGGTCGGATCCGTCGTCGCCCTCCAGCGCGGCCTCGCCCGCGGCCAGCGCGGCCCGGGCGGTGTCGTCGTCAGTGGCGGCGACCGCCAGCACCACATCGTTGGCCCCGACACCGTCGAGGTCGCCTGCGGCGAAGCCGGTCTCGATCAGATCGTCCCGGTTGGCCGGGGTGCCCATCAGCGCGGCGACGGTGCCGGTGCCCCCGACGTCGCCCATCGCGCGCCGCGCGGCCATCAGGCGTACCGAGTCCGCGTACTGCTCGGTCTGCACGCGAACGCGGTGCACCGTGTCGGTCGTCATGCGGCGATCTCGTCCTGGCCACGCTCGACGTCGTCGACGACTCGCGTGCCATGGCGTCCGTCGAGCGCGTCGCCGACGTGGGGGTCCGACGTGATCAGGGCGAGGCGCGCTCCGCGGCCGACGAACTCGGTCGTCGACTCGACCTTCGGCCCCATCGAGCCCACGGGGAACTGGCCGTCAGCGAGGTGCGCCCGTGCCTGCGCGACGGTCATCTCGTCGATGGAACGCTGCGCGGGTGTGTCGTAGTCGATCGCGACGGCCGGCACACCGGTCACCAGCACCAGCAGCTCGGCGCCGAGACCGGTCGCCAGGTGCGCGGCCACGCGGTCCTTGTCGATGACGGCGTCGACGCCGTGCAGACCGTCGTCGCTGCGCAGCAGGGTGACGCCGCCGCCGCCGGCGATCACGACCACCGCGTCGACCAGTGCGCGCACGCTGTCCATCTCGAGCACCTCGACCGGCACGTCGTAGGCGCCCGAGGCACCCTCCGGGACGAACGCGTTGCCGCCGAACGCGATCACCGCCGTCGGCATCGATCACCTCGTCCTGAAGGCCATCCACATCGCCCTGGTCACGCCGGAGGAGATGTTCCGCCATTGGTGCGGCCGGTCGGTCCGGAAGTGCAGGGAGTCGCCGGCCGTCAGCGTGTAGCACTCCTCGTCGACCCGGATCTCCATGCCGCCGTCGAGGACGTGGACCAGTTCCTCGCCGGGGTGCTCCATCGGCTGCGCCCCGCTGTCGGCTCCGGCATCGAGCACCGCGACCGCGCCGGCCAGCAGGAACTGACCGTAGGGTCCGCTGATCCCTTGCAGCTCGAGTCCCTGTTTGGAGGTGAGCACCGGACGGCGGTCCGCGGCGGGCGTGAACACGGCGGGACGGCCCAGGTCCTCCTCGTCGACGAAGAAGGCGACCGACCGGTTGAGCGCGGCCGCCAGCTTCATCAACGTCGTGATCGTCGGGGTCATGTGCGAGTGCTCGATCTTGTGGATCGCGGCTGTCGACACCCCGGAGCGGTCGGCGAGCTGCTGCATCGACAGCCCCTTCTGCTGGCGGACCTGGCGGAGCTTGCCGCCGATCGCTCCGACGACAGCATCAAGGGCAGCTTGCGGCACGTGGCACCCACTTGGCAACGTACGGTTCGTTCCGTAGGATCATATCCGATAGGAAAGAAGTTCTGCCACTATCCGATATGGTCGCGCGTGCTGGCACGGCGTGACAGGAGGCAATGGTGCGGATCCTCGTGGTCGGCGGGGGCGCCTCGGGTATGGGCGCGGTCGGTGCAGCGGAGACCGTGAACTCCGACGCGGACGTCGGGATGTTCACGGCATACGAGGACATCGCCTACAGCCCGTGCGGGATCCCCTACGTGCACGGCGGCGAGATCGACGACTTCGACGCGTTGTTCCTGCAGGGCAAGGAGTTCTACGCCGATCGCGGCATCGACGTGCACTACGAGACGGTCGTCACCGACATCGACCTGGACCGCCAGCAGTTGACCGTGCACGACGGATCCACCCACGGATTCGACCGCCTGGTCCTGTGCACAGGCTTCGAGTGGGTGCGGCCGGACCAGCCGGGCAACCAGCTGTCCGGTCTGCACTCGCCCAAGAACATCCGTGAGTCGATGGCGTTCGACAAGGTCCTCGACGACGCCCGGCGCGCGGTCGTCATCGGTGGCACGCCGCTGGGTGTCGAGATGGCAGGCGGCCTGGCCAAGCGTGGTCTGGACACCCACCTCGTCGACACCCATTCCTGGGTGCTGTCGGGCATCGCCGACCCCGACATGGTCGAGCCCGTCGAGGAGTCCCTCGTCGAGCTCGGCGTCACCCTTCACCCGACCACCGAGGTCTCGGCGTTCGTCGGCGTCAACAAGGTCAAGGCGGTCGCCACATCCGCGGGCGACCTCGAGGCAGACGTCGTGGTCATCTGCGACAAGCGCCGGCCCAAGACGGAGCTGGCCGAGGCAGCAGGGCTCGACATCGGCTCGACCGGCGGGTTGATCGTCGATGACCACCTGCGCACGTCGTCCCCGATCGTCTACGCCGCCGGCGACATCATCGAGATCCCCCATGAGCTGCACGGCATCCCGACGCGTGGGTTGACCGGCAGCCACTCGTACGCTGAGGGCAAGGTCGCCGGCACCAACGCCGCGGGCGGAGACCGCAGATACCGACCGGTCGCCGTCCCCTGGGGACTGGTCGCGGGTAAGTGGGCGATCGGCGGCGCGGGCTTCGGCGAGAACCTTGCGGACGCCCTGGGCATGCCGTACGTGGTGGGCAAGGGCCAGGGCATCTCGCGCGCTCGGTACTACCCAGGGTTCAAGCCCGTCTGGGTCAAGCTGCTCGCCGATCCCGAGACGCACGCGCTGGTCGGCGCCCAGATGACCGGCGGCGAGGGCATCAAGGAGCGAGCCGACTTCCTGGCGATGGCCATCCGCAAGCGGATCACGATCGAGGACCTCGCCTCGATGGAGAACGTCTACGCACCTCCGATCGGCGCGGTCATGGAGCCGATCGCGATCTGCGCGCAGGGCCTGCAGGCCGACCTCGAGTCGGGTGCCCGCGACCGATGAGTTGGATCCGACGGCTGTCGCAGTGGCTGCGCTCGAACTCCGAGCGCTACCTGCAGGAGGCCGCCGAACGCGACACGGCGGCACGCTACGGGCGTCCGCCGCCCCTCGTCGGCAGCGGACCTGTCGACCTGTTCTGGCGCTACGTGTTCGTCCCGATCTACCGGGCCCTGCCCTGGCGGATGCGGCTGACCGTGATGCGCGCGATGCCAGGCAGCCACCGCAAGCAGTGGAGAGGAGGCTGACACCCCTGGGTTCGACGTGGGTGGCCACACCACCGGTGCGGTGGCCGCCGACGCCATCGCGGCGACACCGACCGCGAGCACCGGCACACGCAGCAACACGTCAAGGAGGCAGTGATGGCGGACATCGTTGGCGAGCGAGTACAGCAAGGCGACGCGATCGTCGACTACGACCACAAGTACTTCGAGGACATCCAGGCGGAAGAGGGTGAATCGGCGTACGTCTTCATGCACACGGTGCCGTTCGAGGGGTCAGTCGGACTCGTCAACATGCTCACGACGACGCGGATCAACCGGAAGGGGTTCGACACGCACCTGATCCTCTACGGCCCCGGCTCGCTGATGGCGGCCGCTAGTCGCGGCTACCCCAAGGTCGGCGACGAGGCCTTCCCCGGTGCACTGGCCTACAACAAGCAGCTGCAGACGTTCATGGACGAGGGCGGCCATGTGTACGCCTGCCGCTTCTCGGCCGCGGCGCTCTACGGCATGCGGGAGATCGACATGATGGAAGGCGTGCAGCCGCTGAACCCCCTCGACATCCTCGACGCGGTCCTCACGGCGCGCCGGCAGGGGGCATTGGTGCTGCAGACCTGGACGCTGTAGCGGCGCGACGCCCCGAGGTGATGCGGGTGGATCTGCAGGTCGCCGAGGTCGTCGCATGTTGGCGCCGGGCCGAGGAGCGCCTGTACCCGGTCGTGATGGTCGACCCGGAGCGCTACACCCGCATCGTGTCCGTGATCCGGGCGACCGCCGACCGGCTCAGCGCGCACGACACGCCCGACGAGCTGGTCCGAGCCCGTGCGCGCGGCAGCGAGCTGGTCGCTGCATCGTGTGCGGCCGTCGGCGTGCCCGTCGCGCACCTTCCAGACCTCGAGGTGGTCGCGGACGCGGCGTTCGGACTGCGCCATCGTGAGGTCGAAGCCGAGCAGCGCCGCCAGCGGATGGCGGCCGGGATCGTCGCGGCGCGTGCGCGGGGGGACACCTGGGTCACGCTCGACGAGTCCGGACAGCCCGACCCCCTTGGCGCGGCGCCGTACCAGCGCATCGACATGCGGCTCGACGACGGCAGTGGGATCCGGATGTCGATCGACGTCGATCCCGACTCCTATCGGCCGGTCTACACCCTCGAGCGCCTCCGTCTCGACCCAGTCAGCGGGGCCGTGACCGGATCGGCGGACGCCGACCGTGCGACGTTCGCCGATCCCGCAGCGTGGCGGGCGGCCTTCGTGCGCTGGCGGGACGCCGACGCCGAGCGGCCCAGGTGCCCTTGACATCCCGCCCACGCAGTCGTTTCTTATAGGAAACGACGACTTGCCCATATGAAGCGCGGCACTCAGCGCACTGCGAACGCACAAAGGAACGTGAACATGGCGTCACAGGACCGTGTCGAACGGGACGTCTTCGACGGTCACAGCCACATCGGTGAGCTACCGCCGTACGCCTTCTACGACCTAACCGAGCCCGTCAAGCCGACGGTCTACGACTTCCCCGACACCAAGTCCTACCTCGATCACCTCGACACCCTCGGGGTCGAACGTGCGCTGGTGCTCCCCAACTACGGCGTTCCCGACCAGCAGGCCGCGTTCTCGCTGAACCCGGTCATGCTGGACGCGGTCACGTCGACGGACCGGCTGATCGGCGGCCTGTGGGTGTCGTTCCTGCCGCAGAACCGCGAGTCGACGAAGGAGGCCCTGCGCCACGCAGGCGAGGACGGGATCGTGGCGCTCAAGACCACGTTCCTGCTGGGCGGCACACCGAACCCCGACGATTGGGACGAGGAGACCGAGGAGATCGCCAACGCGTGTTTCGACGCCGCCGAGGAGCACGACCTGGTCTTCCACTTCCACACCAGCCCCGGCGGAGCGTCCGACATCAACAACTACATCCCCCTGGTCCAGCGTTACGCCATGCGCGTCAAGACCCACCTCGTGCACTTCGGCGGCGGCGTCAGCGGTCACATCCGCCTCGTTCCCAGGTTCCTCGACTGGGTTGAGGAGGGTTACCGGGTCTACACGGACACGACCTGGTCGATCGGTTTCGGAGCGCGCTGGTTGATGACCGAGATCGAGAAGCGCGGCGTGGGTCACGATCGCGTGCTGTTCGCCTCGGACGAGCCGTGGAGCGACTTCTGGAGCGAGTACTACAAGATCAGGAACGCACCGGTCGGCGACGAGTTGAAGGACCGTGTCCTGCATCGCAACGCCGTGGAGCTCTACGAGAGGTGACGGCCATGCCCAACGCCGACGACCGTGGGTTCGGCACCATGCTCGCCGACCTGCAGAGCTACGGCGCGCGCATCGAGCGTGAGATCGAAGGTCGTCGCGGCGGCGCCGGCCCCTCGGACGCCGGCATGATCTGGGTCGAGGGCGTGCGCGTGACGTTCCCCTTCACCTCCGAGTACGTCGGGAACTCACCCTTCGTGCTGCGCGAGGACGTCGACGGCTGGCACCTGTGGCGCGACGGTGAACCGGTCGCGCGCGCCGAGGTGCCCGACCGCCCCCGCTTCTACGATCTGGAGACCGACGACGGCGTCCCGTACTGGAAGATCGCGCTGCTGCACATCGACTCGCTGGCCAGCACGGTCATCCAGACCTGCAAGCACTGGGGCACCGACGACCAGTGCCACTTCTGCGGGATCGAGCTGTCTCTCGAGGCGGGTGCGACCATCCCGGTCAAGCGGCCGCACCAGCTCGCCGAGGTGGCGGCCGCCGCAAAGGAGCTCGACGGCGCGGTCGACGTGACCCTGACGACAGGGACCACCCATGGCCCTGACCGCGGTGCGCTCTACCTCGGGCGATGTGCGGCGGCGATCAAGGCCGCGACCGACCTGCCGATTCAGGTGCAGTTCGAGCCGCCGGAGGACCTGTCAGTGCTCGACCGGATCAAGGCGCAGGGCGTTGATTCGGTGGGCATCCACGTCGAGTCGTTCGACCCCGACGTGCTGGCACGCATTGCGCCGCCGAAGGCACGCACAGGCATCGACGGCTACTTCCACGCCTGGGAGCGCGCCGTCGCGGTCTTCGGTCGAGGCCAGGTGTCGACCTATGTGATCCTCGGGATGGGCGAGGACCTCGAGCTCACCGTCGACGGCTGTCGCCGCGCGGTCGACGCGGGGGTGTATCCGTTCGTGGTGCCGCTGCGGCCGGTCCCCGGGAGCATCCTCGAGGACCGGCTACCGCCATCACCCGACTACGTCGAGGCGATCTACCGGCGCGTCGGGCCCTACGTCACCAGCCGCGGCCTGGGATCCTGGAACGTCACCGCAGGGTGTGCACGGTGCCAGGCGTGTTCGGCCATCGCCGCCTTCGAGGAAACCGACGATGCTTCGACCCGCACTCGTCTCCCCGTTCTCGGCGTCAGCTGACGAGATCCGCCGGGCCCGCAAGGGCCCGACCCTGTCGTGCCGTGCCGCGGCGGACGATGAGCTGGCGCTGCACTGGCGTATCCGTCACGAGGTGTTCGTCGACGAGCAGGGCGTCTTCGACGTCGACGACCGCGACGAGTTCGACGACCGCGCCGGCACGGTGCATGCGCTCGGCTTGTGCGGCCCAGTCGCTGCGGGCACGGTGCGGTTCTACCCCCTCAGCGACCCCCGGCTGTGGAAGGGTGACCGCCTCGCAGTGCTCCCGCCCTTCCGCAGCCTCGGACTCGGTGGGCCACTCGTGCGCTTCGCCGTGCACACGGCAGGCACGCTGGGAGGCGAGCAGATGATCGCCTACATCCAGCCGCAGAACGTCGCGGTGTTCGAGCACCTCGGCTGGCGGACCGTCGGCCCGCTGATCGACTACGTCGGCCAGCCGCATCAGAAGATGCTGATTGACCTGTTGCGGTCCGACCCTCCCCACGTGACGCTCGTCCCGTAACGCCGTAGCGCACCACCATCTGGGGCGGCTGGTCCGAGGATGGAGTGGGGTCATGCGGCGGGTTCGAGGGTGACGCGGTAGCCGAGGGCTTGGAGCTGGCGGACGTGGTTGTGGGTGAGTGTTCGCGGGTGATGCGGGTGTCGTGGTAGTCGGCGCCGAGATCGTGGTGGCGGGCGTCGTCCACAGATGACGACCCAGCATCGCGCCCGGTGCCCCACACCGGTCTACCCTCCGACCATGGATGCGACGACCACACGGACCCCGGACGGCCTGCTGGCGGGGATCGCAGGCGCCGACGCGACGTTCCGGCCGGGTCAGCGCGAGGCGATCGCCGCCCTGGTCGACGACCGCCGACGCGTGCTGCTCGTCCAGCGGACCGGCTGGGGCAAGAGCGCCGTCTACTTCATCGCGACCCGGCTGCTGCGGGACGCGGGTGCCGGCCCAACGCTGCTGATCTCCCCCCTCCTGGCACTCATGCGCAACCAGATCGACATGGCAGAGCGTGCCGACGTGCGGGCCGCCACGATCAACAGCGCCAACACCGACCAGTGGGCCGAGATCGACCGGCAGCTCCGCGTCGACGAGGTCGACCTGCTGCTGGTCTCGCCGGAACGGCTCAACAACCCGCGGTTCCGCGACCAGCTCGACGAGGTCGTGGCACCCCGCGCCGGTCTGCTGGTGATCGACGAGGCGCACTGCATCAGCGACTGGGGCCACGACTTCCGCCCCGACTACCGCCGCGTCAGGACGCTGCTGGCGCGCCTGCCCGAGGACCTGCCGGTGCTCGGCTCCACGGCGACGGCCAACGACCGGGTGATCCACGACATCAGCGAGCAGCTCGGCAGCGACCTGCTGGTGCTGCGCGGCACGCTGGACCGCGAGAGCCTGGCGCTGCAGACGATCGTGCTGGGCGACCCGGCCGCACGTCTGGCGTGGCTCGCCGCCCACGTCCCGACGCTGCCAGGCTCGGGCATCGTGTACTGCCTGACCGTCAGCGACGTCGAGCGGGTCGCGTCCTGGCTGCGCGACCACGGCGTCGCCGCCGAGGCTTACTCGGGTGGGACCGACGCGACCGAACGCGAGGCGATCGAACAGCGGCTGTCCGACAACGACCTCAAGGTCGTCGTCGCGACGTCGGCACTCGGGATGGGCTACGACAAGCCGGACCTGCAGTTCGTCGTGCACTACCAGTCCCCCGGCTCGCCGATCGCCTACTACCAGCAGGTCGGACGGGCGGGACGCGGCGTCGACCGCGCCGTCGGCGCGCTGCTGTGCGGCCACGAGGACGTCGACATCCAGGACTGGTTCATCTCGACGGCCTTCCCGCCGCGCGAGCAGGCCGAACGGGTCGTCCACCACCTCGCTGCAGCGGCCGGTCCGGTGACGCTCGACGAGCTGCAGGCCGAGGTCAACATCGGCTACACGCGCCTGACCGCCATGCTCAAGGTGCTCGCCGTCGAGGGCGCCGTCGCACAGGCCGGATCCACGGTCAAGTGGGAGCGCACGGACCAGCCGTGGGCCTACGACGAGGATCGCGTCGAGCACGTCACCGCGATCCGGCGGCGCGAGCAGCAGGCGATGCGCGAGTACGCGACCACCCCCGGGTGCCTCATGGCGTTCCTGCGTCGCGAGCTCGACGATCCACACGTCACCGACTGTGGACGCTGCGCCAACTGCGCCGGCCCGCCGCTGCCCAAGACGTTCGACCCGGCCATCGCCACCGAGGCGTCGCGGTACCTGCGCAAGGAGCGGCTCGAGCTGACACCACGCAAGCAGTGGCCGCGCGGGCTCGAACAGCTCCGCGGACGGATCGGTGACGCCCAGCGTGTGGAGCCCGGACGCGTCCTGTGCCGGTGGGGCCGCGCGGGCTGGGGACCACTGGTCGAGCAGGGACGGCTGCGCGACGACCGGTTCGACGATCGGCTGGTGCATGCCTCGGTCGAGCTGATCCGTGACGCATGGCGGCCCGACCCGGCGCCCGGATGGGTCGCCTGGGTGCCGTCGCTCCGGCGGCCGGCACTCGTCGCGGACCTCGCGCGACGGATCGCCGCCGAGCTCGGGCTGCCCGCCGTCGGGGCCGTGGCGATCCGGGCGGAGACGCCGTCGCAGCGGACGCGCAACAACAGCGTGCAGCAGGCCGCGAACGCGCTCGCGGCCTACGAGGTCAGCGGGACGCCGCCGACCGGTCCCGCGCTGCTCGTCGACGGCATGGTGCACTCCCAGTGGACGTTGACGGTCGTCGGCCTGCTGCTGCGCGAAGCGGGCGTCGCCGCGGTGCACCCCTTCGCGCTGACGACGTCCGCCACCGGCTGAGCGTCACCCCGCAGGGAAGCGTGCACGCACGGCCGCGTGCACGGCGTCCGGCGTCGGCTCCACGTCAACAGCGCCTGCTCGACCGTGTGCAGCACCGCCCTCGTGCCGGTGCCCAGCGCGCGGTCGGCGTCCGCGACGCGCAACCGATCACGCGCCATCAGGACCTCGATGGCCAGCACGTCCTCGAGCAGCCCCAGCGCGCGGTCGGCCTGTCGCACCGACAGCGGGGCTCCCGTGCCGTGATCCTTGACACGCGGCCGTGCGGGCCGGCTACCGCTCGGGCTCGTGCCGGCTACCCCTCCGGCTCGTGCCGGCTACCCCTCGGGCTCGTGCCGGCCGCGGCCATGCCCCACGTCCGTCCGGTGGTCGGGCACGCGGCGCCGGACCGCCAGCAGGATCCCGAGCGTCGCCGTCACGTGCACGACGAGCATCGTCGGCGTCAGACCGACCCGCGCGCCGACCCAGCCGAACGCCGCTGCGAGCGGCAGCACCCCGTACAGTGACGTGATCGCCAGCACCATGCCGCCGCGGTTGGGCACCGCCTTGAGCGCGCGCGCCCGCACCAGTGGCCACACGGGTGCGACCGTCAGTGCCAGCGGCACCGCCAGCACGACCTTGGCCGTCACGCCCGGCACCAGCAGCCAGACCGGGTAGATCAGCACGTTGGCGGCACACGCCACGGTCAGGATCCTGCGCGCGTCGTGACGCTGCACCCAGCGGTCCAGCAGCGCCAACCCGACGACCGACGCCGCGAGCTCGACCGCCGCGTGCACAGCGACCATGGACTGCGACGCACCGACCTCACCACCCAGCCACACGGGCTCGAACAGCGTCGGAACCTCGGCGACGGCGTCGCCGAGCAGCGCGAGCAGCCAGATGCGCGCCTCGTGGTCACGTAGCACGACGCCGAGGTTCTCGCGCACCTGCCGCAGCGACCGCTGCACCGGCTCGATGGACACCGCACCACCGCCGGCGCCGACGCCAGCGGGACCCGGTACCGGCGTGGTGGCCAGCAGCACCGCGTACAGCAGGATCGCCAGCCCAGCGCCGACCAGCGCGATCCGGGCGTCGCCCCCCACCCAGGCGACCACCGCGATCGCGGCGGGCGCGAGCAGCGCTCCGATCGTGTCGAGCAGCGTCTGGCGTGCTCCGATCCGTTCCTCGGCGTCCGGGTGCATCTCGACCAGCAACACGTCGGTCGTCTGCGCCAGCGGCCCGGACGCCGCGCCGGCCACGACGAACGCCAGCACCAGCCAGCCGTAGCTCGGCGCGCCCGCCACCAGCAGCAGCGCGACGGCCCAGCCGAGCGCTCCCCAGACCAGCAGCGCCCGGCGCCGTAGGACGTCGATCCCCGCCGCCGCGACCGGCTCCACGACCGCGGCCACGGCGTACAGCGCCTGCAGACACCAGCCCACCTGCGCAACCGTCAGCCCGAGCCGCGTCCGCAGGGTCGGCATCAGGACCAGCGGGATCCCGCTGGCCAACTCGTCGACGAACCGGCCGAACAGCGCGAGCACCACTGCCCGGTCGGTCACGTCCTCACGGCGATGGATGCCGCGCACGCCGAGTCGGCGCGCCACCCACGCGTAGATCACATCAGAGCGCTCGTCAGCCACCTCGTCCTCCCCACCTCGTCGACAATGCACGTCGGTGGGAGGACGCGGCGGCGAACGCGCCGGTGCCGGGATGCAGCAGTCCGGCGCGCGCTGCCCGGGGTCAGATCACCTGGGGATGTGGTCGGGCGTCATCAGAGACAAGTCTATGCCGGCGTCGTCAGAACGGGTACGGACTGATGTCACCCTGCAGCGTCAGCCACTGCGTGTTGGTGAACGCCTCGATGTTGGCCGCGGGTCCACCGAGGCGCGCGCCGGTACCCGACGCACCGACGCCGCCGAACGGTGCCACCGCCTCGTCGCTGATCGTCTGGTCGTTGATGTGGACGATGCCCGACGGGATGCGGTCGGCCAGCTCGACGCCCTTCATGACGTCGCGCGTCAGGATGCCCAGCGACAACCCGTACTCAGTGTCCGACGCCAGCGTGACGGCCTCCTTGATGCTGTCGAACGGCGTGATCGGCGCGACCGGACCGAACACCTCGTTGGCGTAGGCGGGACTGGCGGTCGACACGTCGGTCAGAACCGTCGGCCGGTAGAACAGGCCTTCGTAGGTTCCCCCGGCGGCGAGCGTCGCGCCACCCTCGACGGTGGCGGTCACCATGTCGTGGATCCTGTCGCGCTGCGACTCGTCGATGATCGGCCCGAGGGCGACCTGATCGGTCATCGGGTTGCCGACCGGGATGTTCTTCGCCTTGTCGGCCAGGACGTCGACGTACTCGTCGATCACGCCACGCTGCACCAGATGCCGTCCGGTCGTCATGCAGATCTGCCCCTGGTGCATGAAGGACCCGAAGGCGCCCGCGCTCGCCGCAAGGTCGAGGTCGACGTCGTCGAGCACGACCAGAGCCGAGTTGCCGCCCAGCTCCAGGAGCGCGCGCTTGAGCCTGCGAGCGGCCGCCTCCGCGACCTTCCGGCCGGCAGCCGTCGAGCCGGTGAACGAGATCACCCGCACCCGTGGGTCCTCGACCAGCGCCTGGCCGACATCGGCGCCGCCGGGCACCACGTGGAGCACGCCCTCGGGCAGGCCCGCCTCCTGCAGCACGCGCGCGACGATCACGCCGCCGGTCACCGCGGTCCGCGGGTCCGGCTTCAGCACGACCGCGTTGCCGAGGGCGATTGCCGGTGCGACGGACCGGATCGACAGGATCAGCGGGAAGTTGAACGGCGAGATCACGCCGACCACGCCCACCGGCAGACGACGTGCCAGGCTCATGCGCGGCTGGGCGCTGCGCAGGATCTCGCCGGTCGGGTGCGAGGCGAGCGCCGCCGCCTCGAAGCACTCCTGCGCCGCGACGTGGGTCTCGAGCGCGGCCTTGGGCGTGATCGCGCCGGTCTCACGCATGATCCACGTGTGCAGCTCGTCGGCGTCGGACTCGAACAGCTCACCGGCGCGGCGCAGCACGGCCGCACGCTCCTCGAACGACGCCGCCGCCCAGTCCCGCTGCGCGGCGGCGGCCCGGTCGGTCGCGGCGGTCAGATCGTCGATGTTGGCCAGCCCATAGCTGCCGATCTGGTCCCCGGTGGCGGGCTCACGGATCGGTGTGGCCCCTCCCGACGACTCGACCCACGATCCGTTGAAGATCCTGCCGTCCCAGCTGCCATCGTCGAGGAGCGCCATCACGTGCCTCCAGTCACATCGGCCGGCGTTCGCATAACGAACACACGTTCAGCAGAGACTATGACCGGATCGTGCGCCTGTGAACCCCGGTCCGGGGGTCATCCGCCGTCGACCAGCTCGTAGCCGGCGTCGATGTCACTGAGCACGGTCGGCAGCTGCGTCCCCGAGACGTAGTCGACGATGCCGGTCCAGAACGTCCCCGTCCCGACCGGACGGCGCCATCAGGTCCGAGGCGTCGATGCGGATGACCTCGGCATCGGCGACCAGTTGCGCCACGCGCGCGTCGAACGCGTCGGCGTATGCGTCGAGGTCGAACTTGACGTGGGGGGACAGGAACCCCCCGAGCTCGGCCCAGCATCGGCAGCAGGGCTTCCTCGACCGGCGTCGCCAGCACCGCGCGCGCCCCACCAGGCACCCAGCGCTCGGTCAGCGCGATCCGGCCGAACTGCTCGAACGCGGTCGCGACGGGCCTGGTCGAGAACGCCAGCGTGCCGTCGGTCCAGCCGTCGTAGACCTGCGTACCGTGCATCCGCAGCACCAGGTCCTCGACCCAGTCGGTGCCCATCCAGCCGGTCGCACCGGACGCCTCCATGCCGAGACACCAGGGCACCGTGCCCGTGGCCTCCATCCGGTCGGTGAGCACCAGCAGCGCGCGCCAGGTGGCCGGCGGGTCGAGGCCCGCGTCACGGAAGGTCGTCGGCGGGTACCAGACCAGGCTCTTCGCCTCGATCCGAAACGTGACCGCGACGCGCCGACCGTCGACGACCCCGACATCGGTGCCACGCACGTAGCGCTGCGTCGCGGCATCGATGACGTCGTCCGGCGGCACGAGCTGGCCGTCGCGGGCGAGCTCCCGGACGAGCGAAGGCTGTGGGATCGGCGCGACGGCCGGGGCGTCACCGTCCCGCACGCGCTCGCGCAGCCGCGCCGCCAACTCCGCGGTCCTCACGTGCCGCGTCGTCACGCCCGGCCTGGCCGTGCACGCGTCGAGCACCGCCAGGATCGCGTCTGCATCCGGACCCCGGTGGGGGGTGAACACAGCGACGACGTCCTCGTCGTCAGCTCGCGGCTCCGCGGTCGCGGCGGTGCACGCCGCGACCGCGACGATGGCGACGAGAGCGCACACACTCGGACCGCGCGGGACGCCGTCGCCCGCGCGTGCCACACCGCCGGACGGGTCGCCGCGCCCTGCCGGCACGTTCGGCGGGTGTCGCTGCGGTTCATCCAGCAGTCGCCTCGTCGTGCTGCTCCGCGCGGTACTCGACCGTCACGTCGATCGGCGTGGCGACGACAGCCGCGAGCATCTCGGCGAGCCGCCACGCGGGCTCCGGCTCGCTGCTGGACGCCACGACCACGTCGACCGTCGCCCGGTCCGGCCCGGCGTCGCGTTCGAGCTCCACGAGCCGCGCCTGCGTATCCCAATCGTCGACCGCCGCCAGCACGGCACGGCTGAAGCGCTGGTCGGCAGCCCCTTCGATGGTGTGGGCGGTCAACGGCACCGCGACGGCTGAGAGCGCGAGCGCCGCCAGCACGAGGCCGAGGCGCACCCAGGTTCGCACCAGCCTGCGCACCTCGGGTGGCACGAAGCCCGACACCAGCATCACGATCATTGCCGACAGGATGATCGCGAGCATGTTCGTCGCGTACAGCAGCAGCGCACCGAGCGCGCTCTGGACCGCGCGGATCTGCAACGTGATGCCGACGGTGGCCGGCGGCGGGACGAACGCACCGCGATCGCGACGCCCGGCAGCGACGAGCCGGCTCGCGACAGGGTCAGGACGTAGCCACCGGCGAGGCCCGCGACGATCGCGATGCCCAGGTCGATCAGGCTCGGCGACGTGCGGGCGAGCAGCTCGCCGGTCAGCACGTCGGCCGTGATCTCGCCGGCATGCCCGACGAGACCAGCCATCCGGTCGCCATCGCCGCCATGGTGCCGATCAGCAGCACCGCACCGCTGATCGCCAGGCGACGTGGCTGTCCGTGCACCGCGGCACCCGCGACCGCCAGGATCGGTGTCATCAACGGTGCGACGAGCATCGCACCGATCACCACCGCCGCGGAGTCCGTGACCAGCCCGATGGCCGCGATGGTGGTCGACAGCACGAGTAGAACCGAGAACCTGGCCAGGAACGGCCGCCCCTCCGCATCTTCGAAGACAGCTCGTTGAGGATGGCACGGCGCGTCTCGTCGTCCCAGGTGGGTGGGCGCCACAGCGCCATCCGGCCGAGCACCGTCAGCGGCGTGCCGTCTCCGATCCCCGCGGACCGCACAGGTGTCCCGCCGTGCCCGTGGTCACCCTCCATGGCACCCGATCGTACCCACGTGCCCACCGCGTCCGCTGACGCCCACCACGGCCGTCGCCGTGCGACGATGGTGTCAGGACCACCCGCTCAGACCAGAGACCAGCGTGCCGGTCGGCGGGACCTCGGCCGAGACGCACTGACCCATGGGAGGCACGCATGGCCGACGGGGCGCTGCACGTGCCCGACGACCTGCTGGTTCACCTGCGTCGGGCTCGGGATCTCGCGGACCGGTGCTACGCGGACCCGCTCGACCTGGCGGCGCTGGCCGCGGAGGCCAGGGTATCGAAGTACCACTTCCTGCGCTGCTTCGCGTCGGTGTACGGCACCACGCCCGCGCGCTACCTGTCCGAGCGGCGGATCGAGCGGGCGCAGGACCTGCTGCGCGCGACGAACCTCACGGTGACCGAGATCTGCATGCTCGTCGGGTTCTCGAGCCTCGGCTCGTTCAGCGCGCGCTTCACCGACCTGGTCGGCATGAGCCCGTCGGCGTACCAGGCGAAGTACGCGGCGGAGGGCACGCCGCGGATCCCCGGCTGCTATGTGTTCATGCACGGCCTGAGCGATCGGCCGCCGGGCTCCGCAACCGCGGAGAAGCGCCGGCCGGACGGCGGCTCCTAGGGTGCCCGCCGACCCAACTCGTGAAGGAGGCACCATGATCACCAACATCTCGCTGGTCACCCTGTACGTGCACGACCAGGACGAGGCGCGCGACTTCTACGTCGACAAGCTCGGGTTCGTCCCAAACGCCGACGTGACGATGGGCGAGGGCTTCCGCTGGGTGACGATCAGCCACCCCGATCAGCCCGAGCTCGAGGTCACGCTGATGCTGCCCGGGCCGCCCCTGTCCGACGAGATGGCCGCCGCCGTGCGCCGGGAGCTCGACAAGGGGCAGATGGGCGGCCTCGGGCTGAGCACCGACGACTGCCGCAAGGCGTACGAGGAGCTCAGCGCCCAGGGGGTCGACTTCGTCCAGCCCCCGTCGGACCGGCCCTACGGGGTCGAGGCGGTCATGCGCGACAACTCGGGCAACTGGCTCGTACTGGTCGAGCCCCGGCCGTTCTCCCCCGAGGACTCCGGCTGAGCCACGCGGCGCGGCCGGTCGACCGGCCGCGCCGTCGCCGCACCAGGGGTGCAGCGTCAGTCGCGTGGCACCCGTCGAGTGGTTCCCTTACCGGACCGGCGGCACAGCGCGGTCCCTCGGCGACCGGCTCGAGCTGGCCGTACTGCTCGTGCCGGTCGCCGAGGCGCGCCCACATCTGATCGACGGTCCGCCGCGGAATCCGTCCCGACGCGCTAGCTTCGAGACGTTTCGTCCGTCCCGAATGGACCTCCGTGGCGAACCAGTGATCGGCAGGCCGCCATCCCCGCCTGAGCCCCTCCCGCCGCCGGCCCGACCCGAGCCGTCGAGCGACGAGCGGCCCGGCGGCGTCGCGCGATGGACGCTGCGGGCCCAGCTGCTGCTGATCGGCGTGCTGGGGTGCCTGCCGGTCGTCACGGTGCTGGGCGCGGTCCCCGGACGGCGCCCGGCCGTGCTGATCGAGTGGATGTTCAGCGGCTTCGTGCGGTGTGCGCTGCAGGGTGGCGCGTTGAACCCGTTGATCATGACGTGCGACCGCGCCGGTGTGCCGGTCGGCATGCACCAGCTCGACGGGGGGTTGACGTATCCGCTCGGGGGGCTCGCTGTCCGGGCCGGTGCGGCGCCCCTCACGGCATGGAAGCTGGCGGTGGTGCTGACGCTCGCGGTCGGCTTCGTCGCGCTCGCCTGGCTGGCCCACCGGCTGACCGGTTCACGGCTGGCCGCCGCCGCAGCCGTCGCCCTGCTGGGCTTCGATGCCACGCTGACCGCACGCACCTGGAACTGGTACTGGAACACCGTCGCCTTCGCGCTGCTGCCGGTGCTGCTGCTGGCCCTGCTCGCCTTGTTCGACCGGGCCACCCGACAGCGACCGGCCGCGCTGTGGGCGCCCGCCATCGCCGTCACGGCCATGGTGCTGCTGATCGCGATCGAGTGGCAGTACGCCGGACTGTTCGCCGCCGCGATCGCC
>DATHVN010000077.1 GCA_035461305.1 Euzebyales bacterium
CCCGACACCGACCTCGAAGCACGGTTCCTGGCCGAGGCGGCCGAGCACGACTTCGTCGGGCTCAAGGGCCACCGCAGCGTGGGAGGCTGCCGCGCGAGCCTGTACAACGCGATGCCGCAGGACGGCGCCGACGCGCTGGCCACGTTCATGGCCGACTTCCGCCGGCGGATGGGCTGAGGCCGTGGTGGCGGAGACGACCGACCGGCTCGGCATCCGCCCCGCGCACCTGCACGTCGTCGAGCCCGCGCTGGCCGCCCGCGTCGCCGCGCCGGCCTTCGACACGCTGCCGGTCGAGGAGCGCATGGCCCGAGCAGCCGACCCGTTGAGCTTCCTGAACGTGCTCCGCGCACCGGAAGGCGTGGAGCACCTGGCACGCAACCGCCGCGCGCTCGAGCGGCTGCTCGCCGACGGCGTGTTCACCGACGGCACGGGGCCGCGCTTCGCCTGGTACCGGCTGGCCACCGATGACCACGTCCAGACGGGCCTGGTGGCGGAGGTGGCGATCCAGGACTACGACGAGGGGCGCATCGTCCGTCACGAGCACACCCGGGCGGAGCGCGAGGAGGACCTGGCCGCCTTCCAGCGGCGCGTCGCCGCCGACGGCAGCCCGGTCGCAGTTGCGTACCGCGCCGACCGGCACATGCGCGCGCATGCGCGCAGGGCGACAGCGCGCCCCCCACACCTTCAGTTCACGTCGGACGACGGCGTCGAGCACACGCTGTGGACGGCGGCCGGAACCGACGAGGTGCGCGCGATCCGTGCAGCCGCGGCACGGCTGCCGCGGCTGTACGTGACGGACGGGCACCACCGCTTCGCGGCGGCCTCACGCATGGCGGCGGCGGGCCGCGCGGAGGGCAGCGGACAGGACGCCGCGGACCAGTGGCTGCTCGCCGCCCTGTACCCTGACGACGAGCTGCGCATCCTGCCGTTCCACCGGGCGGTCGCCCGGCCACGTGGCCCCACGACCTCGGACCTGCTGAGCGCGCTGGCGACGCACGTCCACGTCACCCTGCTCGAGCGCCCCGTTCCGCCCGACGATCCGCGCATGTTCACCGCGTTCGTCGATGGCGACTGGTTCCGCCTGGTCGTGCCCTCGGATACGGTCGACGTCGATCCGCTCGACGCGCTCGCGGTGAGCGTTCTTCAGGAACACGTGCTTGCACCGGTGTTCGGCGTGCACGAGCCGCGGATCGACCCGCGCCTGACCTACGTTGCCGGGGACGCCGACGCCGTCGCATCGCACTGCCGGCGGCATCGGGCGGTCGGCTTCATGTTGCGCGCGACGACGATGCACGAGCTCATGACGATCGCCGACGCTGACGCCGTGATGCCACCGAAGTCGACCCTGTTCTCGCCCAAGCCCCGCGCGGGGATCGTGCTCCGCCTGATCGCCTGACGGCGGGACGCCTGCGACACCCGATCGGGGGCTTGACGGCGCAGTCCGCGCCGGACACACTGTTGCGCCATAAGCTCCTGCGTTTCACATGCAGCAACAGGCACCGCAGTGCATCACACAGCTCCGGTCTCCGGCACCGCCCTCGGCCCCGCTGATCAGCGGGGCGGCACGAGTGGGCTGCGGCGACTGCGGCCTGCAGCATGACACAGGTCGCCGCGTCCCCCGACGCAACTACGGCCTGCTGCACGTCCGGTCCGATCAGGTCGGGCCACGACACAGCACTGTCCGGCGCAGCCGGGCCACCGCACGGACCGCGGTGGTCGGCGCGGCTCTGACACTCACGATCCGGCGACCGCCGGTCCGACATGATCATTTGGAGGAGGAATCGCGTTGGCGATCAATGAGAACCCCGGCATCCTGCTGTACCCCCGGATCCGCCGGACGCCGTACTACTACGCGCACCGCGAGCACGGCGTGAAGCTGTACAGCGTCTACAACCGCATGTACCACCCGCGGTTGTACACCGACCCGCTGGACGAGTACGACGCGCTGGTCAACCGTGTGACGCTGTGGGACGTCAGCGTCGAGCGCCAGGTGCAGATCACCGGGCCCGACGCCTTCGACTTCGCCAACATGCTCGTGCCACGCGATCTGACGAAATGCAGGGTCGGGCAGTGCAAATACGTGTTCATCACGTCGCCGGAGGGCGGCATCCTCAATGACCCGATCCTGCTGCGGCTGGAGGAGAACACCATCTGGCTGTCCCTGGCGGACAGCGACGTGCTGCTGTGGTGCAAGGGCCTGGCCTACAGCTCCGGGATGGACGTGCAGATCACCGAGCCCGACGTGGCGCCGGTGCAGATCCAGGGGCCGAGGGCCGCCGCCGTGGCCCACGACCTGTTCGGCGACAGCATCCTCGAGATCCCCTACTACCACGCCGAGGAGCGGGAGCTCGACGGCATGGACGTCGTGGTGTCGCGCACCGGGTTCTCGGGCGAGGTCGGGTACGAGATCTACCTTCGCAACGCGACCGGGCATGGCATCAAGCTGTGGAACACCGTGCTCGAGGCCGGCAGACCCCACGAGATCCAGGTGACCGGCCCGGGCCACATCCGGCGGATCGAGGGCGGCTTCCTGTCGCAGGGCAACGACATGGACTTCGACACCAACCCCTTCGAGGTCGGGTACGGCTTCGAGGAGACCTGGATGGTCGACCTCGACCAGGAGGCCGACTTCATCGGCAAGGACGCGCTCAAGCGGATCAAGGCCGAGGGCGTCAAGCGCAAGCTGGTCGGGGTGGAGATCGGGGGCGGCCACGTCGGCTACTTCAGCGACGGCTCCATGCCGGACTTCTTCCCGGTGTTCGACCCCGCGTCCGGAGAGCCGGTCGGCAAGGTCACCTCGGCGACGTGGTCGCCCGCGCTGGAGCGCAACATCGGCTACGCCATGGTGCCCGTCCGCTACGAGCCCTACGGCACCGAGCTGGTCGTCGAGACCCAGCACGGACGCAACCAGGCCGTCATCGTCGAGAAGCCGTTCGTCGATCCGAGGAAGGACAGGCCCAAGCAGGACGCCGCGGCCATCGTCTGACCCGGTCCCCGAGGCCCGCGGGAGGTCACGGCCGGGCGGTGAGCCACTGGCCACCGTCCGGCCCGGCTGGGAGATGCCATGGCAGAGTCCGACAGCGAGCTCGTCCGGGCGTCGTTCGCGCGACCGCGCTTCGAGATCATCCCGATGAAGGGCGTCGAGGAGCAGCTGGCCCACCTGCCGGCGGACGCGGTGGTCACGGTCACGTCCTCGCCGACCAGGGGCATCGACGCCACGCTGGCCCTCGCGGCGCTGCTGCGCCGCGAGGAGCTGCAGGTCGTGCCGCACGTGGCTGCCCGCTCGGTCGCCGACACGGTGCAGCTCAAGGACCTGCTCCAGCAGGTCTCCGACCTGGGCATCGATGACATCTTCGTGGTGGCCGGCGACGCCCAGGCACCGGCGGGCCAGTTCGAGGGCACGGTGGACCTGCTGCGCGCTATGGCCGACCTCCGTCACTCGCTGCGCATCGGCATCACCGGATATCCCGAGAGCCACGCCTTCATCCCGGACGAGACGACGATCGCCGTGATGCACGCCAAGGAGCCGTACGCGTCGTACATCGTCTCCCAGATCTGCTTCGACCCGCAGGTCACCGCCGGATGGGTGGCCGCCGTCCGTGCCAGGGGCACGCGCCTGCCGATCCACATCGGCCTGCCCGGCGCCGTCGACCTGGCCAAGCTCGTGCGCATCTCGATGCGTGTCGGCATCGGCGACTCGCTGCGCTTCGTCCGCAAGCAGGGCGGGACGGTGGCCAGGCTGATCGGCGGTTACCAGCCCGACGCGCTGGTCGAGGGGCTGCTGCCCACGCTGGCCGACCCGGCGATGGGCGTCGCCGGTTGGCACCTGTTCACATTCAACGAGATCCGTCGCACCGAGGCCTGGCGGCGGGACCTCCTCACACGGTACGCAAGGAGCGCACGATGACCTTTCCCAGTGACCTCGAGATCGCCCGCGGCGCGGACCTGCAGCCGCTGGAGGACATCGCCCGGCAGATGGGCATCCGCCCGGATCTGCTGGAGCCGTACGGCCACGGTGTGGCCAAGATCTCGCTGGACGCGATCGACGCGCTGGCCGACCGGCCGCGCGCGAAGTACGTCGTGATCTCCGCCGTCACGCCGACCCCACTGGGCGAGGGCAAGACGACAACGACGGTCGGCCTGGGCCAGGGCTTCGGTCACATCGGCAGGCGCGCCACGATCGCCATACGCCAACCGTCGATGGGCCCGACGTTCGGCATCAAGGGCGGCGCCGCCGGCGGTGGCTACAGCCAGGTCGTGCCGATGGAGCAGCTCAACCTGCACCTGACCGGCGACATGCACGCGGTCACGGCGGCGCACAACCTGCTCGCCGCAATGATCGACAACCACATCCACCAGAACGACGACTTCTTCTCGACCGACCGCCACAGCATCACCTGGCGACGCGTGCTCGACGTCAACGACCGCGTGCTGCGCAACATCGTGGTCGGACTCGGTTCGCGGACCGACGGGGTGATCCGGCAGACGGGCTTCGACATCACGGCCGCGTCGGAGGTGATGGCGATCCTGGCGCTGTCCACCTCGCTGCGGGACATGCGGGAGCGGATGGGCCGCATCGTGATCGGCAGCACGGTCGAGGGCAAGCCGATCACCGCCGAGGACCTGCGCGGCGCCGGTGCCATGACCGTCATCATGCGGGACGCCATCAAGCCCAACCTCATGCAGACCCTCGAGGGCACGCCGGCGCTCGTGCACGCGGGACCCTTCGGCAACATCGCCCACGGCAACTCGTCGGTCGTCGCCGACCTCATCGGCATCCACGGTGGCGACTACCTGGTGACCGAGGCCGGCTTCGGCGCCGACATGGGCGCCGAGCGCTTCTTCAACATCAAATGCCGCACGTCCGGACTGACGCCCGACGCCGCGGTCCTCGTCACCACCGTCCGCGCGCTCAAGGCGCACTCCGGACGGTTCAGGATCATCGCCGGCAGGCCGTTGCCGGACGACCTGCTCGCCGAGAACCCGGACCACGTCCACGCCGGCGCGGCGAACCTGCGCAAGCAGGTCCAGAACATCCGACTCCACGGCGTGTCCCCCGTGGTCGCCATCAACGCCTTCCCGACCGACCATCCCAGCGAGCACGAGGCGATCCGCGAGATCGCCGCGGAGCTCGGAGCCCGGTCGGCGATCAGCACCCACTTCACCGACGGGGGTGCGGGCGCGGCGGAGCTGGCCGAGGCGGTCGCCGAGGCGGCGGAGGAGCGAACGGACTTCAGGTTCCTGTACCCCGACAGCGCGAGCCTGCGTGAGAAGATCGAGACGATCGCGATCAGGGTCTACGGCGCGGACGGCGTCGAGTACGACCTGGCGGCGTCCCGGCAGCTCGACCGTTACGAGGAGGCGGGCTACGGCAACCTGCCGGTCTGCATCGCCAAGACCCACCTCTCGATCTCGTCGGACTCCAAGCTGAAGGGCGCACCGACCGGGTGGATGCTGCCGGTGCGGGAGGTGCGGGCGTCAGTCGGCGCGGGATTCATCTACCCGATCTGCGGAGACATGCGAACGATGCCAGGCTTGTCGTCGCACCCGGCTGCCGAGCGCATCGACATCGACAGCGACGGCAACATCATCGGCCTCTCCTGACGTCGAGGCGCCCGACCCATGCTGATGCTGCTGTGACCATCCTGCACACCACGACCGCCTACGAGCAGGCGATCACCGAGCTGTTCAACCGCCGGCCCGAGGTCATGGTGCCGGGGCTGCGGCGCATCCAGGCACTCGTGCACTCGATGGGCGAACCGCAGCGGGCGTACGCCGGGATCCACCTCACCGGCACGAACGGCAAGACGTCGACCGCGCGCATGATCACGTCGCTGCTGCTGGCGGCCGGCGAGCGCGTCGGCACGTACACGTCGCCGCACCTGCAGGATGTGCGCGAGCGGTTCCGCATCGACGGTGAGCCGCTGGCAGTGGACGACCTGCTCGCCGGTCTGGACGCGCTGGGCCCACACATCGAGCGGGTCGAGCAGGCGACGGGCGAGATGGTCACGTTCTTCGAGGCATCGACCGCGCTCTGCCTGTGGGCGTTCGCCCGCGCTCGCGTGGACACGGGAGTCGTCGAGGTCGGCATGGGCGGCCGCTTCGACGCGACGAACGTGGTCGACGCCCACGTCGCAGTGCTCGGGCGGGTCCAGATGGATCACCCGCAACTGGGTGCCACCGTCGGCGAGATCGCCTGGGAGAAGGCCGGCATCACTGCCGACGGCGCGACCGTCATCTCGGCGAACACCGCAGGCCCGCCGGCGCATGTGATCGCCGAGGAGGTCGCCGAGCGGGGTGCCCGGCTGCACGTGCTCGACCGGGACTTCGGCGTGATCGCACGGACGCTGACGCCCCACGGTCAGCGCGTCAGCCTGCGCGGCCTGGGCGGGTCGGTGTTCACCGTCGACCTGCCCGTGCACGGCGCCCATCAGGCAGACAACGCCGCCTGTGCGCTCGCCGCGGTGCAGGCCCACACCGGCCAACCCCTGGAGTCGGCGGTCGTCCGTGCGGGCTTCGCAGGGGTCCGCTCCCCGGGCCGGCTGGAGCTGCTGTTCACCGACGACGGGATCCCGGTGCTGCTCGACGGTGCCCACAACCCCGCCGCGGCCCGGATGCTGGCCCGTTCGCTGCGCGAGCTGCACGGTGACCGGCGGCGCATCGCCGTGCTCGGTGTGATGGCCGACAAGGACATCCCCGCGATCGTGGACCAGCTGCGCCCGGTCGTCGACGAGGTCGTCGTCACGATGCCCGACAGCCCGCGCGCCGCCACCGCCGAACAGCTCGCCGCGGTGTGCCACGCTGGCGGCCTGCCCGTCGCCGCGGGGGTTCCCGACGTCGGCGAGGCCGTCCGTGTCGCGGCGTGGCGTGCGGGCAGTCAGGGCATGGTCGTGGTCTCCGGCTCGCTGTACACGGTCGGCGACGCCCGCGCCGCGCTGGGTGGCGTCCCCGCCTGAGCCGTCGACCCTGCGTCGAGGGTCGCATGCGATCGTGTACACCTGTACGCAGACGTTGTGGGGCCTGGTTCCACAAATGACTCGCGGACCGGCTCCGCCGGACAGAACGACGCGGCGCCCGCGCCAGGCGGGGACGCACACGGTACGGGGAGGGCAGGTGGTGCGGCCGGGACGACGCCCACGGCTGTCCCGCGACGGCATCGTCGAGGCAGCGCGGGCGGTCGTCGACGGCGCGGGGATCGATGGCCTGTCGATGCGGCGGGTCGCGCGCGAGCTCGGGTGCTCGCCCATGGCCCTGTACCGCCACGTCGAGGATCGGGACGACCTGCTGCGTCTGCTGCTCGACCACATCGCCGACAGCCTGCGGCGTCCGGCGACGTCAGCCGACCCCCGGCGCACGATCACGCGCGTCACCACCAAGGTCCACGACTGGCTGGCCGGACACCCCTGGGCGATCGACGTCCTCGCCGCCCACCGGTGGTCGGTGGCCTGGATCACCGATGACCTGACCACGGCGTTCCTCGCGGCCGGGCTGTCGCCGGTCGCGGCGACACGTGCGTGCGAGATCGTGTGGCACCACCTCGTCGGCGAGCTCGTGGCCCGCCACGCCCGCCGGCCCGCGCCGCCGGGGGCGACCCCGGCCACGGCCGATCTGGCAGCGCTGGATCCGGCCCTGCACGGCCACGTCGTGACCGCACGCACGCACGACCAGTTCCTGTTCGGGCTCAGCGCGCTGCTCGACGGCCTGCTCCCTGCGGCCACACGCGACACGATCGCCGTCTGATGTGTGCGCAGCGGTCGTGCCGGGTCCGGCATGATGAGCGGACCAACCTCGACACAGGAGCAGCTGCGATGCCCGGTTCCTCGCACCTCGGCGCGTTCTCGATCAGCCTGACGGTGACTGACCTGGACGTGTCACGTGACTTCTACGAGCGCCTCGGCTTCGAGGTCACCGGCGGAAGCGCCGACGAGCAGTACCTGATCATGGCCAGCGGCACCGCGGTGATCGGCCTGTTCCACGGCATGTTCGAGCGCAACATCCTGACCTTCAACCCAGGTGTCGCGGTGCCGCCCGACGGGTCGCCGTGGGGCCCCACGGATGACTTCACCGATGTCCGCGACATCCAGTCGCGCCTGCAGGCCGCCGGGCTCGACCTCGAGACGACCACCGACCCGGACGGCACCGGACCCGCGCACATCACGCTGGTCGACCCGGATGGCAACCCCATCCTGATCGACCAGTTCTTTGACCGCCCGTCGTGAACCGCGCCCTGCGGCGCCCGGGTGAGAAAGTGCCACCACGGGTATGGACCCGCGCAGCGATTCCACGGCACGGGGTCGCTTCGCGAAGTCTCTCGAACCGAAAGGTCAGTCGATGGCGTTGGAACGCACGTCCTCAGCCCGGTGGGAAGGCAACCTGAAGGAAGGCAAGGGTCGCCTCGAACTGGGCAGCGGCCTGTACTCGGGTCCCTACAACTACGTGTCGCGCTTCGAGTCCGGCGACGAGACCAACCCCGAGGAGCTCATCGCCGCCGCCCACGCCGCGTGTTACTCGATGGCGCTGTCGGCGGACCTCGCACGGGAGGGCCACACGCCCCAGAGCGTGGCGACCGATGCGACGGTCACGTTCGATCCCGGCGGACCGAGGATCACCACCATTCACCTCACAGTCCGCGGCAGCGTGCCCGGGATCGACGCCGACACCTTCCAGACCTTCGCCGAGGGCGCCAAGCAGAACTGCCCCGTGTCGCAGGTGCTTGCCGGTGCCGACGAGATCACGCTCGAGGCGACCCTCGAGTCCTGACCCCACGTCATCCCGTCGCCGGTGCCGGGCCGCCGTTGGCCCCGCACCGGCGTGGTCATTGGGGGATGAGGACGAGGGCGACCGTCTGGGACGCGTGCCCGAGCAGGTACTCGGCGTCGTAGCCGATAAAGGCCCGGTCGCCGGACGTGTGCAGGTCCACACCGGCGACGACCAGGTCGGCCTGCACCCGCTCGGCGTGGCGCAGCAGCTCCTGGCCGAGCATCGTGCCGTGCGCGCGGTGCAGCGTGGCGGTCTGCCCGAAGCCCGCTGCGATGTCGGCGGACCTCGCGAGCATCTCGTCGCCCGACGTCAGTGACGCCATGCCGGCCGGGTCCAGGCCCGGCGGCGCAGGGGTTGCCACGACATGGATCGCATGCGCCTGCGCCTGCATCTGCTCGGCGAGCACGAACGCGACGTCCTGGGCCGCCCGACCGCTGCGGGTGCCGGTCGACGGCACCGCGATGTGGCGGATCGGAGGCTCCATCGACATGGCCGCAGGACTGCGGCTGATCAGCAGCACCGGCACCGTCGACCGCGCGATGATCCGCTCGAGGGTCTCCGACATGCCCGAGCCGCCGACGCCGTGGGTCATGCCGAGCGCCATCAGGCCGTACCCCAGGCGCGCTTCAGCCTCGATCGCCGACGCGGCGTCCTCGTCGATGCGGTCGATCCAGTTGACCGTCGGCCGGTGGATCAGCGATCTGAGCGCGCCCACCGCCGCCTCGCCCTGCCGGCCCGCTGCGTCGTCGGCCGAACCGTGGACGGTCAGCATCGTCAGGTACGAGCCCGGCTGGAGGATCGCGTCGAGGATCCTCGCCGCGGGGATCGAGTTGGTCCCGCCACGCGTCGGCAGCAGTGCGGAGGTGGCGCCGACCACGCTGTCGGCGAGCAACGCCTCCCGTGCAAGACGCGCGGACTCGGTCTCGCCGATCCGCTCACCGCGCAGCAGTGCCTTGAGCGCCGGCCCGGCCGCCAGCGAGGTGACGAGCGCCATGACCACGATCGCGGCGTACGACGTGTCGGTCAGCACGCCGAGGTTCAGGCCGATGGTCGCGACGACGATCTCGAGCGCACCGCGAGCGTTGAGCGCCGCGCCGAGCGCGGCGCTGTGCGTCGCGCTCAGCCCGCCCGCGCGGCCACCGAGGTACGCGCCGACGAACTTCGTGGCCGCCGCCATCCCGATGATCACCACGGTCCACAGCGCAGCGCTCGGCGTGAACAGCAGCGACAGGTCGACCGACAGCCCCGCGGTGGCGAAGAAGATCGGCGCGAAGATGCTCTGGGTGACGTCCTCGAGGATCCCCTGGGCGTGCGCGTCGGCGTACCGCGACTGGCCGATCACGATGCCCGCGATGAACGCCCCCAGCACGGCCTCGACTCCCAGCCACTGGGTGACGACACCGGCGCCGAGCGCGATGACGGCGATCACGCCCACGAGGGCGCTGGCGCGTGAGGACCGCTCCCGCACCTCCCGCAGCACTCGGTCGACCGCCCGGCGTCCCACGGTGAACGCCAGGACCACGAACACGATCAGCCCGCCGATGCTGCGAGCGAGGGTCTCGAGCAGCGCGCCGTCGGCGCTGGCGAGGCCCGCCACGACGCCGAGCAGGATCCACCCGACCAGGTCGTTGGTCATCCCGGCCGCGATGGTGATCTGCCCCAGGTCGCGGCGCATCAGCTGCAGGTCGTACAGGACCTTCGCGATCACGGGCAGCGCCGAGATCGACAGCGCGACGGCGATGAACAGCACGAAGCTGCTGCGCGACGCCGTGTCGCCGACGAACACCTGGGGCAGCAGCCAGCCCAGCACCGCGCCGCCAGCGAGGGGGATGACGAGGCTGCCGGTCGTGACGCCGGCGCTGGCGCGGCCCAGCCGACGCAGCAGCTTCAGGTCGGTTTCGAAGCCGGTCCCGACGAGCAGCAGCACGACGCCGATCCACGACACGGCGAGCAGCAGGCTTTGCTGCAGCGCGTCCTCGGGGAACAGCCACGCGTGCACGCCCGGCGCGACGACGCCGAGCACCGACGGCCCGAGCACGATGCCCGCCGCGAGCTCGCCGACGACCGATGGCTGGCCCAACCGCCGGGCCAGGGCACCGAGCCCCTGCGCGACGGCGAGCAGCGCGAGCAGCGACGCCCAGAAGACGAGCAGCTGATCGGAGCTCAGCCCCGCGCTGGCCAGCAGCGTCATCGGCGCGACCCGGCCACGGTGCGGCGCAATGGGTGCGGTGCCGTCCGGCCGGTCGCGGTGTCCTGCGCGTCGGCGGACCGCCGGGCGCTCCGTCGGTCGGCCGCCGCGGCGCGCAGCTGTGGCGCACCCAACGCAAGCGTCGTGATGCGGGTCCGCACGAGCCAGACCTCGGCCTCGTCGGGGAGGCGTGCGAGCAGGTCGACGGGCACGTCGGCGTCGAGCTCGGCCGCCGGCACCGCCAGGTGCGCCCAGCCGCCCGTGAGCAGCACGTCGATCTCGTACCTGTCGACATGCTCGGCCGGCAGGACGCGATCGACGCCGTCGACCTCGACGATGCCGCACCCCGCCGCGCGGATGCGGGCGATGTCGGCGACCGGCGTCGGCGACGTCGGTCGCACGCGTGCGGGTGGCACGGCAGTCTCCGCCAGTGGGACCCCCGCGAGCCGGGTCAGCACCGCGCAGTCCGAGGCGCGTCGGCCCGCCCAGTGCGCGCCGACGGCGCCGGCGAGCACGACCCAGACGGCTACGGAGGGCCACCTGCCCAGCGCGAACAGGCCCGCGACGGCGACCACGACGGCCCCGCAGCCCACCAGCGCCCAGGTGCGGCGGCGGCGGTGGGCGGGGGTCGACGTGATCAGCGGCATGCGTCAAGCATGGTGGACCGACACCGCCGGCTCCTACCCGACGCGGGGGAGATCCTGCTACCCGTGCGGGCTGATGGCGGCGCGTGGGTGAAGGGTCAGGGCCCAGGGTCCTCGTTGTCGGGCGTCACGATCCCCATCCGCAGCGCCAGCGTCACCGCCTCGAGGCGCGAGCCGACACCGAGCTTGCCCAACAGGTTGCGCACGTGGGTCTGGACCGTGTCCGCTGAGATCACGAGGCGGGCCGCGATCGCATCGCTTCCGTGCCCGGCGGCGAGGAGCTGGAGGATCTCGGTCTCTCGGGGCGTCAGCGTGTCGCGGATGGTCCGGGCCATCCACGTGCGCTCCCGCTCGGCCGCGAGCGCACGCAGCCACGACGACGTGGGCCCGGCGGCGAGCACCGTCGCCCCGTGGGCGACGCGGCGGATGACCTCCAGCAGCTCGGTCACGTCGACCGACTTGTGCAGCACCGCCGCCGCACCGGCCTCGACGGCACGCCCCAGCTCGGCCTCGTCCGTCAGTGCGGTGAGGACGACGGCGGCCGCGGCCGCCTGCCGATCGCGGAGGTCGTCGAGCACGTCGATGCCACTCGCGCCTGGCAGGTCGAGGTCGACGACGACGACGTCCGCGGCCTGCCGCCCCAGCACCTGGGCCGCCTCGTCGGCCGACTGCGCACGTCCGACGACCTCGATGTCGTCGGTCAGTTCGATCACGGCCGCGAGCGCCTGCGCGTAGCTGGTATGGTCCTCGACGAGCACGACCGTGATCATGCGCGTCCCACCTCGATCACGACCCGAGTGCCCGTCGGCACGTTCGGTTCGATGCTGATCCGTCCGCCGTGGGCCTCGGTGATCCGCCGGGCGATGTACAGGCCGATGCCGGCACCCTCGACGCCGGCCGCGTTGCGACCCCGGCCTGCGAGCGCGAGCAGCGTGCCCGTGGTATCGGGGTCGATGCCGATGCCCTGGTCGACGACGAGCAGCCGGTAGCGGTCCGGGCCCGCCACCTCGCCGACCAGGTCGATGCGCCCACCGTCGGGCGAGTAGCGCACGGCGTTGCTCGCGACGTTGCGCAGCGCCTGGCCGAGGCGGACGGGATCGGCCAGGATCCGCACGTCGTCGGCCCGCACGTCGACCTCGTGGGGGCCGGGCAGCGCACGGGTGAAGCGCGCGACATCGCGTAGCAGCGGCAGCGCGCGCACGGGGCGCGGCGTGCACGAGAAGTCGGTGGCCTCCAGCGACCTGAGTTCGTCGACGCGCGCGATCAGGACGTGCAGCTGTTCGGCCTCGGCGACCAGCCCGTCGAGCGCGCCGCGCCAGCGATCGTCATCCGCCTCGGCGCCCTCGAGGACGTGCGCGTACGCGCGGATCGTCGCGATCGGCGTCGCCAGCTCGTGGTGGACGATGGCGCGGAACGTCTCCTCCCGTGCGACATACCCGCTGAGCGCGTCGACCATCGCATCTCGCTCCTCCAGCTCGCGGCGCTGGAGCCGCACGACACGGACCCGGTCGCGCGACATCTGGCGCACCTGCAGCGCGGCGCCGACCAGGAGCAGCACGGTGCTGATGACCCGCAGCGCGTCGGTGGTCGTCACGACCGGGCCGAGCAGCTCGGGCTGACGGATGGCCTGGAACTGGGTGAACACGCCGACCAGCAGGGACAGCGCCAGCCACCGCTCCAGTGGCGCACCGCTGGCGATGGCAAGGCGTGCGGCCAGCCACGCGCCGAACGCGAACAGCAGCAGCGGCGGCACCTCGAGGCTCGTCAGCCACGTGATGTCGGCTCGGGCACCGGTCAGCTCGCGGGCGGGCGGCGCGACCGTCGACAGCAGCAGGCCGAGGACGACGAACACCACCAGCGAGCCCACGACGTAGCTGCGCAGGCTGAGGCGGGGCCACTGCGCGCCGGCGCTGACGAACAGCAGGCCGGCCACGTAGCGCGAGCCGAGCCAGGGGTAGAAGCGGTCGGTCGCTGCCGTGGTCGACCCGCTGACCTCGGCCGCGATCGCCGGCACCACCGCGAACAGTGCAGAGGCCGCCGCGATCACGGCCAGGGCGGCGACGAACGCGTTGCGCACGACCGACCCGTGCTGCTCGAACGGCAGGCTGAGCACCAGGGCGGTCAGACCGACCACGCACAGGCGCAGCGTCTCGACGGCGATGCGCGCCGACGGGCTCTCGACGGCGAGCTGCGCTTCCGGGACCGTCCACGTCACGATCAGCAGGATCGTCAGGGCCACGGCAGCCACGACCATGTCACGCTGCACGAGGCGTCTGAGGTGTACCGGTGTCGCGGTCATCTGCGGACCCTGTGGGGCGCCGGGGTCGACGCGCCGGCTGCGCGGACACAATCTATCGTCGCCGCCGGACGATCAGGGTGGCGTCCGACCAGCCAGGCCCGGACGCAGCGCGGTCTCCAGCTGGTTCCGGACCGCCCCCAGGGCCGCCGGCCGCCACGTCCGCTCTGCCGTGCCGCCGGCCGCCGTGGCCGTGCGGACGCAGCCCTGACCTGGGCAGCGGAGCTGGCGATGTGGGCAGCGGTCACCAGCGCGCGAGCGACCGTCTTCGCGTACCGTCCCGATGACTGCGACAGGAGGTCGAAGGCATGGTCACCCGATCGACGCTGCGCCGCGCCGACACCCCCGCCGTCACCGTTCGACCTGGCACACGGACCGACGGGAGCATGCTCACGGCACTCGGTGCGAAGACGTTCTACGACACATATGCGCCTGATGTGCCCGCCGACGACCTGGCGACGTTCATCGCTGCCAACTTCCGTCACGACTTCGTCGCGGCGGCGCTCGTCGACCCGGACCAGTGCTACCTCGTCGCTGCGGTGGACGGCGCCGACGTCGGCTATGCCCTGCTCCGCCACGAGCACGGTGCCACGCCCGACGGAGGGACACTCGAGTTGGGGTCCCTCTACGTCGACGAGCCGTTCCAGGGCTGTGGCGTGGGAGCCGCACTGATGTCCGAGAGCATCGCGCGCGCCCGGCGCCACCGGTATCGGACGCTGAGGCTGACGGTCTGGGAGCACAACGCCAGGGCCATCAGCTTCTACCGGCGCTGGGGGTTCCGCACCGTCGGCGAGACCGCGTTCCTCCTGGGTCGCGAGGAGCAACGTGATCTGGTGATGGCGTTGGGTGTCTGACGTAAGGGTGTGGTGTCACGGCCGGAGCGCCGAACGGCCGTCGGCCGGTGCGGACCACGCTCATCGCCGTGATCCGCTCGCGACCCTCCAGCATCGTGTGGACAGGACCGCCGCCAGCCGGCCAGCCACGGATCACAGCTAAGGTTGCGGCACGTCCGCCGTCTCAGGAGCCGCCGCCATGTCACGCGCCAAACCGCGCGCCAGCCGGCCCGTCGCCGCCGTCGAACGTGCAGTCGCCGTGCTGGAGACGCTCGCGGACGCCGACGGCGACCTGGGCACCAACGAGATCGCCCGGCGGACCAGGATCAACCCGAGCACGGTCTCGCGGCTGCTCGCGACGCTCGGCGGCGCCGGTCTCGTCGCCCACAGCGCCGAGACCGGCCGTTACCGCCTGGGGCTGCGCATGCTGCACTACGGCAACGCGGTGCTGTCCCGGCTCGATCTGCGCGAGGTCACCCGCGAGCATCTGCAGATGTTGACGACGGCGACCGGCGAGACCGCCACGCTGTCGGTCGCGGGTGGCGGCACCGCCCTGACGGTCGACTTCGTCCAGAGCCCAGCGTCGGTGCAGAGCGTGGCGACGCTCGGTCGGCCGAGCGTGGCGCATGCCACCGCAGTCGGCAAGGTGATGCTCGCGTTCACCGACCAGCGCCCCGACGCGCCACTGACCGCGTTCACCGACGCGACGATCACCGACCCCGACCGGCTGCATGACGAGGTCGAGCGGACCCGGCAGCAGGGGTGGGCCGACGCGACCGGCGAGCGCGAGCAGGACCTCCACGCCGTCGCCGTGCCGGTCCGCAACGCCGACGGCGCACTGCTGGCCATCCTCGGCGTCCAGGGCCCGTCATGGCGCTTCGGCGCCGACGAGCGGCGGGCGGCGATCGAGCACCTTCAGCGTGCCGCACGGCAGATCGGTGCGACGTTCGCGGGACGCCCCGGCTGACGCGCGTGTGCCTGCGGGGGGTGCGTGGGCAGGCTCGTCGGCGAGGAGGTGGCGCCGATGGCCACGACGATCGTCCTCCTGCGACACACCGACAACGACGGCGACGTGCTCAGCGCGGAGGGCGTCACCGCCGCCGTCGCGCTCGGCACCAGGCTGCACGGACCGTTCGATCTCGCGGTGTCGACCGGGGCGCAGCGTGCGACCCAGACCATCGCGTGCATCCTCGGAGCGTTGGAAACGATGGTGCCCGGTGGCGTGATCGTCGAGGCCGGCCTGCGGTCCGACGTCGAGGACCGGTGGCGCGCCGCCTACGCGGAGGCCGGTGGCGGCGAGCTCGACGACTTCATGCGGGTCGCGCCGGACCTCGTCGACGCCGAGTCGACGGTACTGGCCGCCGGACTGCGGCGGGTGGCCGACCGGCTGGACGACGGCCAGCGCGCGCTCGTCGTCGGGCACAGCCCCACGACCGAGGCGGCCGTGTACGGGCTCACCGGCGAGCTGATCGCCTCGCTGGGCAAGGGCGAGGGCGTCGAGATCACGATCGATGGTAGCCGGACGACGGTCGTCCGGCTGATGCACCCGGCCTGAGCGGCACCCGCCAGACCTACAGCTGGCCACCGATGTCTACCTCCTGGCGCGCCAGGCGCACGTCCGTGCCCAGGAACGCGTGCTTGGCCATGTCGGGCGAGAACCGCGACGCGGGCGGCGTCCGCCCGAGTGCCTCGGCCATCGCGCGCACGTGGTGCGGACCGGCGCCGCAGCACAGCCCGAGCCAGCGCACCCCAGTCTGGTGGGCCGCGACTGCGAAGTCGGCGACCTCGAACCGGTGGCACGTGAACGGATCGAGCGCGGTCGGGAACGGCCGGTCGCCCGGCAGCTCACCCTGGTAGGCGGGGTCGCGCAGCGACTGGAAGGTCGGCTCGTCGGTCGTCGTGCGGTATGGGACGGGCAGCGCCGCCACCGGCACGTCGACCGCGGCGACGATCCCGTCGAGCAGCGGCAGCATCGTCGCCGGCCCCCGGATGCAGTTGAGGCCCACGACCCGCGCTCCCGCGTCCTGCAGGCGCCGGCACGTCTCCGCGTAGGTCCACCCCTCCCGGGTCGTGCCCGAGCGGTGCGGCGCCAAGGTGATCACCGCCGGCAGGCCGGCCGCGGCGACGACCTCCAGGGCGACCAGCGCCTCCTGCCCCCACCAGAACGTCTCGCCGATCACCAGGTCGACGCCGGCCTCAGCCATCCACCCGACCTGCTCGGTGAACATCGCGGTCACTTGTCGCACCCGTTCGGCGTCGTCGGGCTCGAACACGTTGGTGTTGCAGACGTTGCCCGCGAACAGCGTCCCGGTGTCCGCCGCGACCTGCGCGGCGATGTCGAGCGCGGTCCGGTTGAGCGGCTCGAGGTGGTGCTCACGCCCGATCACCCGCAGCTTCTCGCGATGCGCGTAGTACGTGAACGCCTGGATGACGTCCGAGCCGGCGCGCACGAACTCGGTGTGCAGCTGCGCGACCTTCTCGGGGTGATCGAGCACCACCTCGGGCACGAACGCGCCCGCCTGCAGGTAGCCGCGCCGTTCGAGCTCGAACAGATAGCCCTCGGCGCAGATGATCGTTGCGTCGGTCATGCGGTCCAGGAGCACCCGTCGGTCCTTTCGTGTCGCTCAGCGGTTGCAGGACGGTCGGTGTCGGTGGGGCGTACGTCGCCCGGTGTCAGCTCACGGGTTGAAGCCGTCGACGGCCAGGCCGAGCGTACGACCCGCGTGGAAGACCTCGTCGAACAGGTACCGACCCGACGACCACTCGCAGCCCAGAAGATACGAGCGCACGCCGTCCCGGTCGTCTCGGATGAGGTCGGTCGTGACCGCCGCCACCAGGGTGCGCAGCGCGGTTCCGTCGGGGGTGACGGTGTCGTGCAGATCGATCGCGCAGATCCCCGCGAGCACCTCGGCGGCCGCGTCGCCGGTCAGCCGGAGCAGCGCACGACCGTGGGTCTGGTCGATCACCGTCACGTGCTCGTCGAGCTCGGCGGCCCTGTCGGCGAGACGACTGACCACCTCGCGGTCCTCGGGTGGTGCGAGCACGATCCACTCGCCTGGCCCGACGCCGCATGCCAGCGTGCCGTCCGGTCGCCGCACGGCCCGGCCGGCCGGACCAAGGCCGTGGACCATCGCACCGTCGCGCGGCGCGACGATCCAGACCTTGCGCAGCGGTGTGTGGTCGGCCAGCCGCAGCGCGGCGGCGCTCCGGCCGGTGCCGATCTCCCAACCGCCGACGTACCCGACCGGTCCGGCCGGCCGGATCGGGGTGCGCGCGACGGCCGGCGCGGACGGGACCGCCCGAGGGGTGTCCTCCCACGGGTGCTCCGCGCGCAGGCGGTCGCCCTCGGGGTCGACGTGCGCGAGTCGCGCGGTCACACGTGCCGGGACACGCCGGCCATCGGGCAGCTTGACCGTGACCAGCGTGTCGGGCGCCGCCAGGTGCGGAGCCACGTGGCCGAGGCAGATCGACCGCTCCAGCGTCGGGGACATCCGGCTGGACGTGATGCGGCCGACGATCGTGGACGTCCCCTCAACGATCTGGCTCGCCTCGGCCGGCACGATCGACCCGTCGACCGGCTGCAGGCCGACGAGCCGGTCGTAGTCGCCGCGGGCGCGTTGCCACGCCAGCTCCGGCAGGCCCGCGAAGTCGTCCTTGTCGAGCTTGATGGCCCAGCCCAGGTCGGCGCCATACGCCTGCGTCAGCCCGTCGGTGTCCTGCCCGACGATGGCGTGCCCCTTCTCGAGCCGCAGGATGCGCTGGGCTTCGACCCCGAAGGGACGGCTCCCAAGATCCTGTCCTGCCGCGAGCAGGCTGGTCCACACGTGGAGGCCGTACCCCGAGGGCACGTGGACCTCGTAGCTGAGCTCGCCGGTGAAGCCGATGCGCCACATGAAGCAGCCGCCGACGCCGGCGACGGTCGCGCGGCGCACCCGCATGTACCCGAACGCGTCCGGACCCACGTCGACGTGGTCGACGAGCCGCGCCAGGAGCTCACGCGACCGCGGTCCGGCGACGTTCATGCTGGCGTAGGCGGTGGTGACCGGGGTGACGTGAACCTGCCATCCGGGGCGCTCGGTCTGCAGCCAGTTCTCGACCCACTCCCACACCGTCAGCGCCCCGGACGATGTGGTGGTCATGATGTAGTGGTCGGTGCCGAGCCGGCCAGTGACACCGTCGTCGAGCACGACACCGTCCTCGGCGCACATGACCCCGTAACGCACGGAGCCGACCGGCAGCTTCGACCACTTGTTGACGTACAACTGGTTCAACAGCCTGGGCACGTCCGGTCCGCGCAGGTCGAGCTTGCCCAGCGGGGTCACGTCGATGACGCCGACCTGTTCGCGGACATTGCGCGCCTCGCCCTCGGGGTCGCCGTAATGGTCGGGTCGGATCCACGCGCCCGCGACCAGCGGGGCCGCGCCGTGCTCCTCGTGCCAATCGTTCATCGGGCTGCGCCTGATCGGTTCATGGATCCGGCCGGCGAGTGCGCCGAGGCTGACCGGGACGTACGGGGGGCGCCAGACCGTCGTGCCCGTCCGGTCGATGTCGCGGCCGGTCGCCTCGGCGACCACCGCGACGGTGTTGACGACCTCGAGCTTGCCCTGGAGCGGCCCCATCGTGGCGGTCGTGTAGCGCTTGGCCAGCTCGATGTGGTCGTAGCCCTCGGCGACCGCGCTCATGAGCTCCCTGGACGTCACGTCCTCGGAGAAGTCGACGAAGCCGTGCGTGCGCCCCAGGAACAACGGCGGGTGTGGTGCGACGGGCAGGGTCGGCGGCGGGTCGGCCTCCGCGCCGGCCTCGTGGGCGCCGTCAGCCGCACGATGTGCCGCCTGTGCGACCGCCCGCCGGCCGACCGCGCGGCCGTGCTCGACCAGCTGCGAGAGCGTGCCATCGCCGGCGATCCCGCCGGCCGCCATGACGTCGTCGGGCATGCCCGCGGGGAGGAACCGGGACGCGGAGTCGTCCCACGTGGGCTGGCCACCCGACATGTTCAGCAGCGACGTCGGTGCCGTCCACCCCGTCGCGGTGACCAGCAGGTCGCATGTGATCGTGCGCCCGTCGCCGCACTCGACGGCCTCCAGGCCCCGGCGGCCGCGCGCACGGACGATGTCGCCGCCGCGGCGGGCGTCGAGCACGGCGCGGACGTCGACCCCCGCCCGGGCGAGGTCGGCTGCGGCGGCGTCGCCCTCGGCGTTCGCGGTCAGCACCACCGCCGACGTGCCGGGCCGCACGGCGTACAGGTTGATCAGGCGTCGGACGCCGGTGGACAGCATCACGCCAGGCAGGTCGTTGCCCTCGAACACGTAGGGGCGCTCGATCAGGCCCGCCGCAACGACGAGGGTACCCGCGCGCGCCTTGATGAGCCGCTCGGTCACGTGCGCCAGGCCGCGCTGGACGACGGCGATCCAGTTGCCGTCGTACCGTCCCGTGACGGCCGCGTCGGTCAGCACCTCGACGCCGGCGGCGGCCACGGCGGCGCGCAGCTCGTCCGCAGCGGCCCGCCGGTCGGCGTCACCCCAGCGCAGGTGCCCGCCGAGCGCACGCTCCTCCTCGACGAGCATGACGCGCGCGCCGTCCTCCGCGGCGGCCGCGGCGGCCGCCATGCCCGCGGGACCGCCGCCGGCGACGAGCACGTCGACGTGGGCGTGGCGGTGGTCGTAGGTCGCGTCAGGGGGTGACGCAGGCACCGTCCCACCGGCCGCGAATCGGCGCAGCACGCGCTCGTACGCGGGCCACAGTGGCCGCGGCGCCATGAACGTCTTGTAGTAGAAGCCCGAGGTCAGGAACCTGGCCACGAGCTGGTTGACCGCCTTGACGTCGAAGCGCAGCGACGGCCAGACGTTCTGCGCACGGACGTCCATGCCGTCGGCGACCGGGCGGTGGGCACCGCGGACGTTCGGCTCTTCGTCCACCTGCACCATGCAGCCGGGCTCGTGGAAGCTCGCGGTCAGCAGGCCGCGCGGGCGGTGGTACTTGAACGAGCGCGAGAACACCCGCACGCCGTGGGCGGCGAGCGCAGACGCGATGGTGTCGCCCGCGTACCCCCGGTGGGTGGCACCGTTCCACGTGAAGCGCACCTGGTGCGCGCGGTCGATCACCTCGCCGGGCTGGACGCCCAGCCGCATGACGTGGTAGCTCACGCCGGCCCTCCAGCACGGTCACCACCGGGCGGCTCACCGGCGTGAATGCGCACCCCGGACGCGCCGCCCGGTGGCGGCGCCTCACGAACGCCGCGCACCTCGTTGGTCACCGTGTGCCGCTCGACGGCCAGGTAGCGGCGGCAGCCGCTGCGATGCAGCCAGGTCTCGTCGGTCCATCCCGCCGGGTTCGCCCGCACGTTCAGGTAGGCGCGCCAGGCCGACGGGTCTGCCGTGGCTGGGTCCGGCCGTACGTGGCGCTCACCGACGTAGCGGAACTCGGCGACGTCACGCGGACCGCAGTTAGGGCAGTCGAGCTGCATCACTTGTTCGTCTCGCTCCGCATGAAGCTCCGCTCGACTCGCAACGGCCCAGGGAGCCTCCGGCACACCTTGTTCGTCTCGCTCCGCATGAAGCTCCGCTCGACTCGCAACGGCTCGGAAATCCTCCCGCGCATAGTGCTCATCCCTCGTGTCCGTCCCGGCTCAGTGTCCGACCGCCGCGGCGCCCTTCTCACCGACCAGCCGGCCATCGGTGAAGCGGGCGAGGTCGAAGTCCGCGATGAGCTCGGGGGTCTTGCCGGTCGCGATCAGCTCGGCCATCGTCTCGCCCGCGACGGGCCCCGCCTTGAATCCGTACGTGCCCCAGCCCACATCGACCAGGAACCCCTCGACGGGTGTCACGCCCATGATCGGGGAGAAGTCCGGGGTCATGTCGCACAGGCCGGCCCACTGGCGCAGCAGGCGCAGCTGCGACAACGACGGCATCAGCTGCAGGACGTGCCCGGCGAGCCCCTCGGTGAACGCGAGGCTCCCACGGGTCGAGTACGACGCGAAGGGGTCGACCGACGCGCCGAACACCAGCTCGCCGCGGTCGGTCTGACTCAGGTACACGTGCAGCGTGCCCGACACGATGACGGTCGGCAGGAAGGGCCTGACCGGTTCAGTCACTGCGGCCTGGAGGGGGAATGTGGTGACGGGCAGGCGCACGCCGGCCATGTCCGACACGAGCGTCGACCAGCCGGCGGTGCAGTTGACGACGATCGGCGCGGCGATCTCGCCCTGCGTCGTCGTGACGCCGCGCACCCGTCCGTCGGCGACGGTTACGCCGGTGACCTCGGTGTGCTGGTGGATGCGCACTCCGTGTGCGTCCGCGGCTCGCCCGTAGCCCCACACCACGGCGTCGTGGCGGATGATGCCACCGGGCGGGTGATACAGGGCGCCGAGGATCGGGTAGCGCGCGGCCGTCGAGACGTCCAGCGGCGGTGCGAGGCGCTTGACCTCCGCGGGATCCACGACCTCCGAGTCGACGCCCTGCAGCTTGTTGACCTCCGCCCTCCAGCGCATGGTCCGCAGCGAGCTGTCGCTGTGGGCGAGCGTCATGTGGCCGCGCTGGGAGAACATGACGTTGAAGTTCAGCTCGGTCGCGAGCCGCTCGTACAGCTGCACCGACCGGTCGTAGAACCGTACGCCCTCGGGGGTCAGGTAGTTGGAGCGGATGATCGCGGTGTTGCGACCGGAGCCGCCTCCGCCGATGTAGCCCTTGTCGAGCACCGCGACGTCGGTGATCCCGTGGTTGGCCGCCAGGTAGTAGGCCGCCGCGAGCCCGTGGACCCCGCCGCCGATGACCACGACGTCGGCCGTGGAACGTAGGTCCGGTGATCGCCAGACCCTCGGCCATGGCGTCGCCGTCGCGCCCCGCCGGAGCAGTTCGAAGGCCGAGTACCGGGTGCGCGGGCGTCGCATCAGGGCGACAGCCTAGTATGCGGTTGCCCCTGCACCACCACCATTTCAACTACGGCAACTGGCCGACCGGACTCATGTCGACCCCGTACGGCCTGTCGGCGGGCCGGGAGCACTGGCGTGAGGTGCACCGGCGCCGGGGACGATTGCCGGGGTGAGCAGCCAACCCCTCCAGTCGCTCGCCCTCGCCCGTGGCACGGTCGACCGCGCGGCGCGCCGTCGCTCCGACGACGCCTGGCTCAAGGAACACTGGAACGACCGGTCCACGCGGGTGCTCCTCGTCGACGGCGGAGCGGCGGCCGTTACCGGAGATCCACCGGCCCTGCTCCTGGCAGCGCCCGAGGACATGCCACCGACCGACTCGGCGCACCGTTGGTTCCTGGGACTGGACGCCGACGGCACCGCGCTGTTCGCCGTTCCCGCGCCGGTCGATCGGCGCCGGGCGGCCACCCTGCGGGAGGTCGGCGCACTGCTGTCCGACCGCGACGCCGGTCTGCTGACCACCGCCGTGGCTCTGGAGGCCTGGCATGCGACCCACGGCCACTGCCCGCGGTGCGGGTCGCCCACGGAGGTCGCGGATGCCGGGATGCTACGGGTGTGCACGCGGGACGGATCGCTGCAGCACCCTCGGGTGGACCCGGCCGTGATCATGGGGGTCGTCGACGGCGACGACCGCCTCCTCCTCGGGCACCAGGCCCGCTGGCCCGCACGGCGGTTCTCGACACTGGCGGGCTTCGTCGAACCCGGGGAGTCGCTGGAGCAGGCCGTCACGCGGGAAGTCCGCGAGGAGACCGGGATCGTGGTGAGCGCGATGACCTACATTGGGAGCCAGCCCTGGCCGTTCCCTCGCAGCCTGATGCTGGGGTTCTTCGCGGAGGCGTCGAGCACCGAGATCACGATCGACGACGTCGAGATCGTCGACGCGCGGTGGTTCACCCGGACGGCCCTGGCCGACCTCGTCGTGGCTGGCGAGGTCGTGCTGCCCCCGCGCGTGTCGATCGCACGCCGCCTGATCGAGCGCTGGCACGGCGGACAACTGGACGGACCGTCCGCCCACCGCGACGGCTGAACGGGCCCCCACGCGGCAGGATCGTCCCCGGCATGGCACGCCTGCACCCTCTGGATTGTGGTCACCGGTCACGGCCGATACCGTCATGCGGGAACGGTGTTGCCATGAGCGCAACGGTCGAGGGAGCAGATGACGTCGCTGCCACCGTCAAGCCCGTACGTGGTCATCGGCGCGGGCGTGCACGGGCTGTCCACAGCGTGGCACCTGGCCAGGCGCCTGCACGCGTCCGGCCGTGGGGTCGGTGCCGACGTGCTGGTCATCGACAAGACCGCCGTGGGCGCGGGCGCATCCGGCATCGCCTGTGGTGTCGTGCGCAACAACTACTTCCAGCCGGCGATGCGGCGCCTCATGGCCCACTCGGTGGGGGTCTGGGAGTCCGACCCGGACGCGTTCGCGTACCACCCGGTCGGCTACGTGCAGATCTCCCACGAGACGATGCACGACGACGTCGCCCGCATCCACGCCGAGCAGGTCGACATCGGCTACCCCTCGACCTTCATCGAGGGGGAGCGTGCCAGCGCGCGCTACCTGCGCGGCCTGTTCGCCGACTGGCGGGCGCGCAACATCACGAGCGTGCTCCACGAGAAGCGGGGCGGCTTCGCCCACAACACCGCGTCCCTCGAGGGCCTGGCGGCCAAGGCCACTGCGGAGGGCGTCCGGATCGTCACGGGACCGCGGGTCACCGGCCTGCGCCGCGAGGACGGCGGCGCGGTCGACGCGGTCGAGACCGACCGCGGCACAGTCCGCTGCGATCAGGTCGTCGTCGCCGTGGGGCCGTGGGTCCGCGATCTCTGGGCGATGCTGGACCTGCCGGCGACCATCACCGTGCGCGACGGCGAGGGCGGGCTGCACGACGACGTCACCATGTGGACCTACTGGCTGCTGCAGGAGGGCATGCTCGACGTCGACCCCGGCATCCTGACCGACGAGCAGGGGCACCTACCCCCGGTCGTCCACGTCGACACCGACGCTCCGTTGCACGACGCGGACGGCGCGCTGGTCACCGACCAGCCGTGGGGGATCTACTACAAGCCCGACGGCGCCGTCGGCGGGGTGCAGGGCGGCACCATGCCGGTCCGCGTCGACGCGCCCGCCGGCGGCGTCGCCGTCGATCCCTACGGCCCGGCCAGTCCCCACTTCGTCGTTGGAGACGACTTCGCACGGATGTGGACCGCTGCACTCGCCCACTGCCACAGTCGCTTCGCCGACGCCGCGGACCACTTCCGGCGCGAGCGGTCCGGAGGCATCGGCTGTTTCACCCCCGACAGCTTCCCCGTGTTCGACACGTTCCGGGAGAACGCCTACGTGATCGCCGACTCGAACCACGGCTACAAGATGATCGGTGTGGGCGACCTGGTGGCCGCCGAGCTGCTGGGGGAGCCGCAGGAACTGCTCGAGCCGTTCCGCTTCACCCGGTACGAACAGGGCCGGCTCCACCCGGTGAGCAGGTCACCGTTCCCGTGGAGCTGACGTGCCACCACGGCCGCGCTGACCGACCGCGCCGCATCAGCGATGCTCGGGGTTGGGGTAGTCGAACCGGCAGCCTGCGTCCCACTCCGACCGCTGGTTGCCGTGGGCGGGGATCCCGCCTGCGTCCTTGAGCGTCCGCGCCACGTGCAGCAGGTTCCATGTCATGAACGTGGTGTTGCGGTTGGTGAAGTCGTTGTCGGGCCCACCCGAGCCCTCGTCGAGGTACGACGGTCCCGGCCCTGCCTCCCCGATCCAGCCGGCGTCGGCCTGCGGCGGGATCACGTAGCCAAGGTGCTGGAGCGAGTAGAGGATGCCCATCGCGCAGTGCTTGATGCCGTCCTCGTTGCCGGTCACCAGGCAGCCGGCCACGCGGCCGTAGTACGCGTACTGGCCCGCATCGTTGAGCAGGTGCGAGTTGCCGTAGAGGCGCTCGATCACCCGGCTGCAGACCGAGGAGCGCTGCCCGAGCCAGATGGGCGTCGTGACAACCAGGATGTCGGCCTCCATGACGCGCGCGAAGATCTCGGGCCACTCGTCGCGCTCCCAGCCGTGCTCGGTCATGTCCGGCCACACGCCGGTGGCGATGTCGTGGTCCACGGCGCGGACCTGGTCGACCGTCACGCCCTGTGCCTGCATGATGGCGATCGAGCGGTCCGCCAACCCCTGGGTGTGCGACCGCTCCGGTGACCGCTTGAGCGTGCAGTTGATGTACATGGCCCGCAGATCGCTGTAGTCGTGCGGAGAAGGTGCGGCGGTGGTCATCTGTGCTCCTGTCGAAGACGGGTCCGGCGGTGTGGTCTCGCCTGCTGCGCGTACGTTACGCAGCACGTCGACAGGGTCGTCGGCGCCCCTGTCCACGGCGACGGGACGGTGTCATACTCCACGCGATCACGCGACACTCGGCGCCGACGGGACACGCACGCCACAGGCTGGTCCAGGAGGGGTCGCCCATGGCCTCGGCCACCACTCCGACGCGGTCACCCGACCCCGACGCCACGGTCGTCGACGCCCTGCGCACCGGCGACGATGCGGCGTTCGGCGCCCTGGTGGCCCGCCACCACACGGCGATGGTCGCCGTCGCCATGCGGTACGTGCACGACCGCGCGGTGGCGGAGGACGTGACGCAGGAGACCTGGATCGCGCTGTGGGAGCGGATTGACACGTTTGAGGGCCGGTCGTCGCTCAAGACATGGCTGTTCGCGGTGCTGACCAACCGCGCACGCAGCCACTGGCGCCGCCAGGTGCGGGTGGTGCCTGGCCTGGGGGACGACGATGGTGGGCCAGCCGTCGGCGGCGACCGGTTCCGCAGCCCAGGCGACGGCTGGCCCGGGCACTGGTCGCGACCGCCGATGGAGTGGGACCTGCCAGCCGCGCTGCTCGAGGCCGACGAGCTGCGGCAGGTCGTGGCGCGCGAGGTCCGCAGCCTGCCGGCCGGCCAGCACGCGGTGATCACCCTGCGCGACATCGAGGAGTGGACCGCCGCTGAGGTCTGCGAGGCGCTCGATCTGTCGCCCGGCAACCAGCGGGTGCTCCTGCACCGTGCCCGCTCCCGCGTGCGGGCGGCGCTCGATTGCTACATGACCGGCGGTGGCCGCTGATCCCGCCAGTCGCGGAACGCAGTGGCAAGGCGCCGCAGCATCAGCGGATCGATGTCGTCGGCACGCAGGCTGCCGGCGAGCGCGACGGTCCGCCGCATCTGGTCGAGATACCTCCTGCAGTCGTCACAGATCCCGACGTGGTCGTCGAAGCGGCGACGCGTGTCGGCGTCGAGCTCGTCCTCGACGTAGGCGGTCACCAGCTCGACGAGCTTTCTGACACGGCAGGGTCGGCCGTGGACCGTCCTCGCTCCACTCACCTCGTCGCCGCCGCGCCCGTGCTGGGTCGGCCAAACCCCCCAAGGACCGCCATGAACAGTGCGGCGCGCGAGAATCCGCACGGCGCTCCACCTGTGACACTGTTGACACGGACACCGATGCTGTATGAGCGAACGGTGCGCCTGTTGCAGCACGACCAGCGTCGGTCAGCGGTCGAGGAAGCGGCGGACGTGCTCCTGCGCCACGTCCGACTGGAACAGCCGTGCCGACAACGCACCCATGGCCGGGCCGTCGCGGTCGATCCGCTCGACGAGGGGACTGCTGAGCAGGCGCTTGGTGGCCACCAGCCCCTGGCGTGGCGAGGCGGCCAGCCGACCGGCCAGCACCTCGACCGCGTCGTCGAGCTCGTCGGGCGCGACCGCGTCCGACACCAGCCCGACCCGCGCGGCGTGTGCGCCGTCGAACGCGTCGCCGCCCAGCAGCAGGCGGGCGGCGTCGCGGTCTGACAGGCGCGGGACCACCACCGTCGAGATGACCGCGGGGGCCAGGCCCAGCCTGACCTCCCCCAACGCGAACGTCGCTTCGGTGGACGCGATCGCTAGGTCGCACGCAGCGACCAGCCCGACGCCCCCCGCGCGCACCGGGGCGTGGACGACCGCGACGATCGGTACCGGGAGCGCGACCATCGCGCGCAACACGGCGAGCATGCGCGTCGACGTCTCGGCCTGCGCAGCCACGTCCGCCGTCGCGGCCTCCTTCAGGTCCGCGCCGCCGCAGAACGCAGGGCCCTCGGCGCGGAGCATCGCGACCCGGGCCTCGTCGTCGGCGGCGACGTCGGTGAGCGCCGACGCCAGCTGGGCGAGCAGGGCCCGCGACAGCGCGTTGCGGTTCGCCGGCGACGACAGCGTGATGGTGTGCACAACGCCGTCGCGGGTCGCGCGGACCAGCGCGTCACCCATCGGCGGCCGCCCGCAGCATCGTCTCGGCCGACACCTGCTCGGCGTCGACAACGGCGAACATCGGATCATCGCCGTCGCCGCCGGGGATCCGGTCGACGCCGACCATGCGGTCGATGACCATGTTCTGGAAGCGGTGCAGGGGCTCCTCGAACCGGAAGCACATGCGCCCGCCGGTGTACGCCTCGGAGGCGATGCCCTCCTGGACCCGCTCCACGATGGTGATGTCCTCGGTGTTGACGTGATCCCAGAACGCGGCGAGCAACTCGAGCGCGGGACCGGTGGTGGGGTCGTCGGCGGTGTGGGGCGGCAGGCCGATCGTGGTGCGCTCGATCGTGCGGTCGTGCGCGACCGGCGTCGCGAGCACCGTGAAGACGTGGTTGGGCAGCACCGACACTGCGAGGTTCGGCAGGATCCAGATGAACCGCCCGCTGACGGCGTCGTCGGCGTCGAGGCCGGGTGGGCTGGTCAGCGCCGTCCAGCCCGACGCGGTGTCGGTGTTGATCGGCGACGTCGACATGCCCGTGTAGAGCCCGGGGCCTTGGAAGCGGTGGTGGTCCTCGATGCGCGAGACCTTCACCAGCTCTGGATGCACCCATGGCAGGTGGTAGTACTCCATGAAGTTCTCCGCAACCAGCTTCCAGTTCGCCGCGACGTCGTAGGACCGCTCGGCCACGACCGTCATGTCGTCCAGCCCGTAGCCCGCCAGGCGCTGCGGCAGGTCGCCGAGACTGACGTCCAGTGGCGGTGGCTGCTCCTCGAGGCTGACGAACACCACGTTCGCCCACGACGTCACGTGCACCGGCAGCAACCCGTAGTCGGCCTTGTCGAATGCCGGCAGGTGGCTGGTGTCGAAGATGGGCCGCTGGTCGTCGGGGATGCCCGAGCCTTCGAACAGCGGAGCTCCGAGCAAGGTGCCGTCCAGCGCGTACGCCCAGCTGTGGTATGGGCAGCGGAACCGCTTGAGGCGGCAGGACTCCTCGGTCACGAGGCGTGACGCACGGTGGCGGCACACGTTGTGGAAGCCGCGCAGCGTGCCCGTGCGGTCCTGGGTGAGGATGATCGACTGGCCGGCGACCGAGACGGTGCGCACGTCCCCAGGCACCGCCAGATCGGTGACGTGGGCCGCGGCCACCCAGCCGTGGGTGAACACGCGGCGGCGCTCGACCTCGAAGAACGCCGGGGAGCGGTACGCCTCGGGCACGAGCGTGCCCGCGTACTCGACCGGGGCCCTGGTCTGGGCGTAGGTCTCTTCGTGCAGGTAGTCCTCGGGCGTGAAGCGATCTGCGGACATGGCTACCTCCCAGGGTCGGTCCGTGCGGCGGCAGCGTACGCGCCACGCGGATGCCGAGAAACCCCCGGCTGGGCGGCCGCGGTCCATCTGTGGCGCGTCGCCGTCGCCGCACCACGTCGCCGGTGATGGCATCCTCTGAGTGCGGCGTCGCCTGCGAAGGCGGGCGGACACTCGTCCTCGCCGGTACCCAACATACGCCGATCTTTCCAGTATTGTTTCCTACTACGCATTGACTTCGAACCGCCCGTTCGACACCGTTGCATCATGAGCAACACTGTCGACCCGAGGCCTGCGGTCCAGTCGGTCGACCGCGCGCTGTCGATCCTGGAGATCCTCGAGCGCGAGGGCTGGATGGGAGTGACGACGTTGGCCCGCGAGCTCGGCATCCACAAGTCGACGGCGTTCCGTCTGCTCGCGACGCTGGAGCAGCGCGGCATGGTCGAGCAGCACGTCGAGACCCAGAAGTACCGGCTGGGGTTCGCGCTGGTGCGGCTCGCCAGCGCCGTCCGCGCGGGGCTCGACCTCACTCGGTCGGCGCGTCCTGTGTGCGAGTGGCTGAGCGAGCAGACCGGTGAGACGGTCAACATCGCCGTGCTCGAGGGCGGTGAGGTGGTCAACATCGACCAGGTCAACCTGTCGTCGTCGGTCGTCAGCGTTGACTGGCTCGGACGGCGCACCGGCCTGCACGCAACCTCGACCGGAAAGGTCTTCCTGGCACACCTGCCGGACCGGGTCCGGGACGAGATCCTCGGCGGCAAGCTGCCGCGCATGACCGCGAACACGGTCACCGACCCGGTGCAGCTGCGGGCACAGCTCGCCGAGATCCGCCTGCGCGGGTGGGCAAGCACGGACGAGGAGCTCGAGCTTGGGCTCAGCGCGGTGGCGGCCCCGATCCACGGTGCCGACGGCGCGGTCCTCGCGGCGATCTGCGTGTCCGGGCCGGTGTTCCGGCTGACGCCCGCGCGGCTGCCCGACGTCGGCGACCTCGCGGTCGAGGCGGCGTCACAGATCTCGCGCCGGCTCGGGTTCACGACCGCCGAGGACGCCCTGGTCGAGGCGGGCTGACGCCGTCGTCACGCCGCCCCGGTGCGACCCCCGCGACCAGGGGCCACCGTCCCGGTGGTCGGACGGCCCGCGCCGCTCAGCAGCCGCTGCGCGTGGTCGAAGCGCGGCATCCTGGCGATGGTCTTTCGGCGCCAGCACGACCTCGTTCCGGGACTGCGCGCCGAGGTGGCGCCTGCTCCATCCAAGCTCGTCGGCGACCGCGCCGCCAGCGCGCCGAACACCGCCCGGCACCCTGCGGTGTCAGCGGCAGCTCGATGCCGAACTGGCTGCTGCCGCAGCCGCCCTGGCGCTACAGCGGGCCGGACGCCGCGCCGCGCGCCATGCTGCCGAAGCGCGACTGGTGGCCGATGAACGACAGGTCGATCGTGGTCAGCGGACCGTTGCGATGCTTGGCGATGATCAGCGAGGCCTGGCCCTTGTTGACCGCGTCGGGGTCGTAGACGTCGTCACGGTAGATGAACGCCACGATGTCGGCGTCCTGCTCGATGCTGCCCGACTCGCGCAGGTCCGACAGCTGCGGCTTCTTGTCGCCGCGATCCTCGGGCTTGCGTGACAGCTGCGACAGCGCGATGACCGGGGTGTCGAGCTCCTTGGCCAGCACCTTCAGGCCGCGGCTGATCTCGCTGACCTCCTGCACCCGGTTTTCGACCTGTCGATGCGACTGCATCAGCTGCAGGTAGTCGATGACGATCAGGTCCAGGCCGTGGCGCTGCTTGAGCCGCCGGCACTTCGACCGGATCTCCATCAGGTTGATGCCTGCCGTGTCGTCGATGTAGAAGTTCGCCTCGTGGAGGCGGCCCATCGCCTGGGACAGCTTGGGCCAGTCGTCCTCACGCAGGCGGCCGGTCCGGATGCGGTTGTTGTCGACGCGGGCCTGGGCCGACAGCACACGCTCGAGCAGTTCCATCTGCGCCATCTCGAGCGAGAACATCACGACGGGCTTGCGCAGTTCGACCGCGACGTGGGTCGCGATGTTGGTCACCAGCGTCGACTTGCCCAGGCCGGGACGGGCGGCCAGGATCATGAGGTTCGCCGGCTGCAGGCCGCTGGTCAGCTCGTCGAGGTCGGTGAAGCCGGTCGGCAGACCGGTGATGGCCTGCCGGGTCTCCGAGCGCTTCTCGATCAGCTCGAAGGCCTGCGACAGCAGGTCCTTCATCGGCGACAGCTCGCGACCGTAGCTACGCTGCGCGACCTGGAAGATCGTGGACTCGGCCTTGTCGACCGCGTCGTCGGCGTCAGTGCCGGCGTCGTAACCAAGGCGGGTGATGTCGGTGCCAGCGTCGATCAGGCGTCGCCGCAGTGCGTGCTCGGCGACGATGCGGGCGTAGTAGCCGGCGTTCGCGGCCGTCGGGACCTGCGAGATCAGGTCGCTGATCGCGACCAGTCCGCCCACGCTGTCAAGCGTCCCGCGGCGCTGCAGCTCGTCCGCCAGCGTGACGGAGTCGACCGGCTCCCCGCGGTCGTAAAGGTCGCGGATCGACTCGAACATCGTGCGGTGGGCGCCCCGATAGAACTCCCCGGGGCCCACGAACTGCACGATCTCTGCGATCGCGTTCTTGGACAGCAGCATGCTGCCCAGCACGCTGATCTCGGCCTCGAGGTTGTGCGGTGGGACGCGGTCATAGCCCGTCGGCGCGGCGCTGGACAGTTGGAGGTCAGCAGTCACGTCGGCAGCCTAACCCACATGTCCCTGGCGAACGGGCGTTCGTGACGGGTCCGGTGATCACCCAGGGCGGACGCCACCCAGCAGCGCACGACCGGCCACGGCGTGGCGGCCGGCGTAGGGGTGCAGCGGCTCAGCTGCGGGCGACGACGACGCGCAGCGTGGCATCCACATCGCGGTGGATGCGGACGCCGACCTCGTGCTCGCCCAGCTCCTTGAGCGGCTTGTCGAGCATGATCTTGCGCCGGTCGATCATCAGGCCGAGCTGGTCGTTGACGGCCCTGGCGATCGCGGTCGAGCCGATCGAGCCGTACAACGTTCCGTCCTCACCGGCGTTCGCTTGGACCGTGATCGGACGGCGTTCGAGCTCGGCCCGACGCTCCTCCGCCTCGGCGACGTTGCGTGCCTCGCGCTTGCGGCGTGCGCGTGAGATCGCCTCGGCGTCGGCCAGTGCGCCCTTGCTCGCGCGCAGGGCCAGGCCGCGGGGCATCAGGAAGTTGTTGCCGTAACCGTCGGCGACCTCGACGACCTCGCCGGCCTCGCCGAGGTTCTCGACGTCGTGGGTGAGTATGAGCTTCATCGTGTCGTGTACGGCAGCAGCGCCATCTCGCGGGCGTTCTTGACGGCCTGCGCCAGCATGCGCTGGTACTGGGGACGCGTGCCAGTCACCCGCGCCGACCGGATCTTGCCTCGCTCGCTCAGGAAACGGCGTAGCAGCTCGACGTCCTTGTAGTCGATGTAGGTGATCTTGTTCTTGGTGAAGTAGCACTCTCTGCGCTTCGGGGGTGCGGAAGGTCCGCTGCGTCTTGCCATCAGAAGGGCACATCCTCTGGTTCGGGTGCACTGGTGGGACTTGGCGCTCCCCATGACGTCTCCGAGCCGCCACCGCCGCCACCGCCGCCGCGGGGGTTGCGCTCGACCTTGGCGGTCGCCCAGCGCAGGCTCGGGCAGATCTCGTCCGCCTCGATCTCGGTGACCCACCGGGTCTGGCCCTCGCGGTCCTCGTAGGACCGGCTGCGCAGGCGACCGGTCACGACGACGCGCGCGCCCTTGGTGAGCGAGCTGGCGACGTTCTCGGCCTGGTCGCGCCAGACGTTGCACGTGAAGAACCCGTCGAGGCGCTCGTCCCAGGAGTTGGTCTCCCGGTTGAAGCGCCGCTGGTTGACCGCGACGCGGACGCTGGTGACGGCCACGCCGTTGGGGGTGAACCGCAGCTCCGGGTCGTCGGCGAGGTTGCCGGTGATCGTGATGACGTTGTCAGTTGCCACTGCCTGGTCCTTTCTTGGGCGGGTGGACCCCCTGGCGCCCCGGTCAGGGCACGGACCGGCCGGGGCGCCCGACGGGCTACAGGTGGCGTACCCGAGCTGCGGGCTGGACCACCTTGTGGCGGACGACCGCGTCAGCCAGGCGCAGCTGACGCTCGAGCTCGGTCAGCTGCGCGCCGTCGAGCTGGAAGTCGACGACCGTGTACCAGCCCTCACGCTGGTGGTCGATCTCGTAGGCGAACTCGCGCTTGCCCCAGTGGTCGACCTTGTCGACGCTGCCGCCGAGCTGGCCGATGAGGTTCGTGAAACGCTCGACGTTGCCCGTGACCGCGTCTTCCGACAACGTGCCGTGGCTGATGATCATCAGTTCGTAGGTGCGCAAGGCAGTTCGTCCGATCCTATGGTCTGGCGGCCCCCGGATGCGCGGTCGGCTGTGGCGACCTGCGGGAGCAGGTGGACAGTTCAACCGCGCAAGGTAGCACCCCGGGAGGTGCGTCGCACCGTAGCGCATGGGCGGCGATCGCGGATCGCGGCTGTGGACACGGACATCGGCTGGCCGGCCATCGGCGACCCGGTCCTGTCGCATTGCGGTGTGGAATGCGCTGGCCCTTCTATCTTCGCGTGGGCGCCCGAGGGCAGCGAGCCGCACCCGCCTGGCGACAGGCCCCACGAATGCTCGGCCCGCTGACCTCAGGAGGTTTGGCCACGGCACCGCCGCGCGCGAGATCGGGCACACGGCGGCGCCGCTTGCGGCCGTCGGTGTTCCGTCAGCCGGTGACCGGCCGCACGATCTGGTCGAGCCAGCGGTCCGCCAGCTCGCGGCCCATCCGGGCGTGTGTGTCGTTGTGCTGCTCGGCCAACGCGATGAGGTCCTGTGGTTCCCAGCCGTGTCGGCGCAGGTAAGCGCCCGGCTGGTCGGCGTTGCAGTACCGCGCGACTCGGTCGGCGTCCATCTCGGGGTGGAACTGGATGCCGTAGACCCGGGCGCCGGCGCGCAGCGCGTGCACCGGCGCGCGGTCGCTGTAGGCGAGCACCACCGCGCCGGCGCCGGCGGCGATGTAGTCCCGGTGGGCGTTGAACGTCGGCGTGTCGTCGGCGAACTCCGCCATGAGGGGATCGTCGCGACCGGCGTCGGTCAGGCGGACCGGTGCGAAGCCGATCTCGGGGGTGTCGTGGCGTACCGACCCGCCAGTGACCTCGCCCAGCAGCTGGGCGCCGAGGCAGATCCCCAGGGTGGGCGTGTCAGCGGCAACGCACTTGGCCAGCAGATCCGCCTCGTGGTGCAGGACGGGGTGGGCGTCCTTCTCGTCGGTGCACATCTGGCCGCCCATGACGATGAGCGCTTCGGGTGGCTCGTCGGGCACGACCCCGTCGGCGTAGACGTGGCGGACATCGAGCTCGACACCACGCGTACGCAGCTGGTCACCGATCACTCCCGGCCCGCCCCACGGGCCGTGTTGCAGCACGGTCACGATCATCCGGGTGTCCTCTCACGAGGCCGGCGGCCGGCGACCAGCGCATCGAGCGCCTCGTCGACGGTGCGGGTGTGGGTCCACAGCCGGTTCATCGGCTGGTGCAACATCTGGTGGGCGTCCATGTGCGCGAGCTGCTGCTGCAGCGGCGCCCAGAAGCCGTCGACGTCGAGCACCACGATCGGCCTGTCGTGGTAGCCGAGCTGCCGCAGCGAGACCATCTCGACCAGCTCCTCGAGCGTGCCGATCCCGCCGGGCAGGATCAGGAACGCGTCGCTGCGGTCGTCCATCAGCTGCTTGCGCTCCCGCATGGTGGCGGTGTGGATGAGCTCGGTGACGTCGTGCAGGGCGACCTCGCGGTCCACGAGCTTGTCGGGGATCACACCCGTCACGTGCGCACCACCGGCGAGCGCGGCGCGAGCGGTCACGCCCATCAACCCGACGGCCCCGCCACCGTAGACCATCGCCCAGCCCCGCGCGGCCAGACCCGTGCCGACCTCCTCGGCGAGGGCTCTGAGGCCGTTGGGGACGTTAGTGCTCGACGAGCAGTACACGCAGACCGACAGCGTCGAATCGTTCGGAGTCGTCACCCCGTCGATGCTAGCTTCGCACCGACTGCGCCCGCCCACGCGTGCGCCTCATACGAGCGGGCGGGGCTCGTCCCGAGCGGATCTCCCGCGTGCGGGCCACTGCCGCCGTTCGCCCGTTCGATGTGCACCATCGTCGCACCTGCCAGGCCGCGGCCGGCCCGGCTCAGGCCGGTGGTTGACGGTCGGGGACGCCGTCCGGCAGCGCACGTGCCATCAGCGGTGCGGCGGTCGCGGCATCCATGCGGACCTCGCCGGTGGCGACCCACCACAGACGCGCCACCGTGTCGGCCTCGTCAGGCAGCGTCCGCAGGTGCGCCAGCCATCGCGTGGCGTCGTCGGCGTGACCATCGCACCAGCCTTGGAGGCCGACCGCGGCTGCGCAGCGCCGTCCCAGGCCAGCCCACTGCGTGGGCCCGCAGGTGGTCACGAGCCGCGCCTCCGCGCCGCACCGGTCGCACTCACCCGCCTCGACCGCGCGGGGGCCCACGTCGGGATCGGTGATCCACGGGTAGCGCTGGACCAGCGCGGCCTGCAGCGCGCGGCGGTGCTCGGCGTCGAGCGACCTCACCCGTCCGCGTGCTGGCTCGGCGGGTGCAGCAGGACGTGAGGATCGGAGCAGACGCCGCGGCGCTGCAGCTCGCCCAGCAGGGTCTCCATCGCCTCGAGCAGCGCCTCCTGCTGGGTCGGAGACAGGGCGCGCAGCAGTTCGGCCGCCGCCTCGACGTGCTCGTCGCCCGTGGTGCCGCACATCCGCTTGCCTGCCTCGGTCAGCTCGATCAGGGTCGCGCGGCGATCGCGGGGGTGGCGGCGGCGCTGGACCAGGCCCTCGTCCTCCATGTGGTCGATCAGGACCGTGACGTAGCGCGGCGTGATGCCGAGGTCGTTGCCGAGCTCGCTCATGATCTGCGGGCCCCTGCACTGCAGTACGTGCAGCGCACGGGCGTGCGTGTAGCCGATCTCGCGCTCGGACAGACGCGTCTTGGTCCAACGCTTGTACGCCGGGCCGAACGCCGCGAAGGCATGCGCCAACGCCTCGTCCGTCGGAGGTTCACCGGAACCTCGGGATTGTGTAGACATTCGTGTATCACCACGGTACGCTCGGCTCCGACGCAATACTACAGGAGTTCTGCTATCTGGGAGTTCCGGTTTCTCGGACGACCCGGATGTGACCCGCAGGAGAGAGACACACATGGCGTTGCAGACCGCCGACCGCTACTTCGACGAACTGGGCAGGCGCAGCCTGCTGACGGGCGATGATGAGGTGCGGCTGGCACAGCAGATCGAGACCGGGCGTGACGCCGCGGCGCTGCTCGAGCATGCCGACGCGCAGGACCGCGCCGCACTCGAGCGTGACGTGGCCGACGGTCAGGCGGCCTTCCAGCGATTCGTGGAGGCCAACCTGCGCCTGGTCGTCAGCATCGCGACCCAGTTCATGTCGCGCACCGACCTCGACCTCGACGAGCTGATCCAGGAGGGCAACCTGGGCCTGATCCGCGCCGTCGAGAAGTTTGACTGGCGGCGCGGCGGGAAGTTCTCGACCTACGCGACGTGGTGGATCCGTCAGGCGATCCAGCGTGGCATCGCCCGCGCCGACCGCGCCATCCGCCTGCCCGCGGGCGTCCACCAGGAGCTCGGCAAGGTGCGGGCCGCTACGGCCCGCCTGCGCGACGAGACCGGCCGCGAGCCGACGACGGACGAGGTGGCCAAGGCGACCCGCCTGACGCCGGACCGTGTCGAGCGCGCGCGCAACGCCGACTACCGGGTCGACTCGCTGCAGAAGCCGCTGTCGGACGACCCGGACGCCTCGGTCCGCGAGGATCTGGTCGCCGTCGCCGACGACGAGCCCGACGAGGAGGTCGCGCAGCGGCTGCTGATCGAGGACATGATGCAGGCCACGAACGCCGCGCTCGACGAGCGCAGCCAGTACATCCTGCGGAGGCGCTACGGCTTCGACGGCGGCAACGGGGCGTCGCTGCGCCAGATCGGCGAGGAGCTCGGCCTGTCCCGTGAGCGGGTGCGCCGCATCGAGCTGGAGGCGCTCGCGACCCTTCGCGACGAGGTCGCACTGGCCGCCTGATCACGGGAAGTCTCACGACGGGTGGCGGTCGGCGGCCGCCACCGTCGCGTGAAGGCAGTCCACCCGCTCACTGCCACTGCCCGCAGCCGTGGATCCCGCAACCGGAGAGGAGTACACGCGGATCGTGATCGACACCGACGGCGCGGTCCCATGTGCGACGGCACCGTGCTGCGCGCCGACGTCCATCGCCTCGACACGTACGTCCGGCTGCCAGTCCTGCTGCAGCGCTCCCCATACGACAAGGGCGACATCGGCGCTGTGACGTACGGCATCGACGTGCTTCGGGCCGCCCGGGCCGGCGACGCGGTCGTCCAGG